>NZ_JBHYRR010000029.1:0-42362 GCF_047974155.1 Megasphaera jansseni
TCGACTTGCATGTGTTAAGCACGCCGCCAGCGTTCGTCCTGAGCCAGGATCAAACTCTCCATGATATATGGAAGAGCGTTTGGCTCTTGTTTATTGATTGGTATTACTCATTGTTTGACGTTCTATAAAATAGAACCTCGCACGTTGGCGTTCATTCAGTTCATTGTTCAGTTTTCAAAGGTCATCGTTGTCATCACCGGGTGGCGACGACTTGTTTATTTTAACAAACTCAGAAGAGCTTGTCAAGGATGAATTTGAATTTTTTTTAAATTCAAACTTCCTGCTGCGTCAGGGTCTTGCCCGACAGCTCATTTAGTATACTACTGTGTAAAGGAATTGTCAAGGATTTTTTTCAAATCCTTGACGCAGGCCGCCGGTCGCTGTTCGCAGGCCGCGAACCATCGCCTGTAGCGATGCGTTCATCGTTCACCGTTCGTCGTTCATCGTTCGTCGTTGCTCCATAACGTATTCGCAGGTCGCAGGTCGCAAAACCATAGAAAGCGCCGGTCGCAGGCCGCAGGCCGCAGGTCGCAAAACCATGCCACATTGACTCGTCACGTATATCGTCAACTGTTCGCGGCGGGCCGCTCAAGGCTCCCTTCATAGGGGAGCTGGCCGCCAAAGGCGGTCTGAGAGGTTAAAGGCTGGCCCCGGTTGGGGCGTTTTTTTACGAGCCGAGGGTTACTCGAGGCGATGAGCTCCGGCCTGCGGCCTGCGAACGGCGGCCTGCGGGCTCGCAACAGCGCGCCCTTTCCACTTGTACTTTTTGCGCTATATATAGTATAATTATGTCGAGTACTTGTATTTTATATTTCCTTATTAGGCAATGAACAGGAGTTGTTACGCATGAACAAAAAATGTTTAGCTCTGGCAGCCGCTGCCATGGCGGCTGTAACGCTGGTCGCCGGCTGTGGTTCTTCGGCAGACAAAAAGGATGGCGCTTCGGGAGATCAGAAAACCCTCGTCGTCGGCATGGAACCGACGTTCCCGCCTTTTGAATTCACGGAAAATGACAAATATATCGGCTTCGATATCGATTTAGCCAATGCCATCGGCGAAAAGATGGGCACAAAAGTCGAAGTCAAGAGCCTCGGTTTCGACGCCCTCATCCCGGCCTTGCGCAGCGGCCAGATCGACATGATCGCTTCCGGCATGGACGCTACGCCGGAACGGCAGAAACAGGTTTCCTTTACGGAACCGTATTTCCAGGATGGCTATTCCGTCGTCGTCCGCAAGGATAACACCAACATCAACGGCTTTGACGACCTCAAGGGCCGCACCGTCGGTTCCCAGGTCGGCACCAAGGGCGTAGACCTGGCTACGGAAGCCGGTGCTACGGTCAAACAGTATGACGCCAACAGCCAGGGCTGGATGGAACTGCAGAGCGGCACGTGTGACGCCGTCGTCATCAACACATCGGTCGCCCTCTATTACATGAAAGAAGGCGGCGATAAAGATCTGAAGATCGTCGGCGACGCCAAGAAAGCCGATGCCGGTATCGCTATGGCTGTATCCAAGGATAAACCGGAACTCCTGGAAAAGGTCAACAAAGCCCTGGCCGACCTCAAAGCCGACGGGACTTACGCCAAACTGTACAAGAAATGGTTCGGCGTCGATCCGAAGGCATAACCCATGTATAAAGCCTACGTATTCGATTTCGACTATACCCTGGCCAATTCGGAAAAGGGTATCGTCATGTGCTTCCAGCTCCTCTTCGAGGCCGAAGGCTATGACGGTATCCCGGAAGAAGATATCCGCCGCACGATCGGCATGACTATGTATGACGCCATGGCCCTCCTGACCGGTGAAACGGACCCGGACCGCGTCAATGCCCTGATCCGGGAATACAAAGTCCGCTTCTCCGATAAGTACATGACGGCCAACACCCATCTCTACCCGCAGACCCTGCCGACGCTCCGCGCCCTGAAAGACGCCGGCGCCTTGTGCTGCATCGCATCGACCAAGACCCGGTCGCGTATCGGCGAGACGCTGCGGAAATACCAGATGGAAAATCTCATCGACCTCGTCGTCGGCGTGGAAGATGTTGCCAAGGCCAAACCGGCACCGGACGGAATCAACGCTGTCTGCCGCCATTTCAGCCTGGATAAAAAGGACGTCCTCTACATCGGCGACAATACCATCGACGCCAGGGCCGCCCAAAATGCCGGCGTCGCCTTTGCCGCCGTGACGACGGGAACAACGACGAGCCAGGAATTCGCGTCCCTGCCCCATGTGGCAATCATGAAGGATCTCAGCGAAATCCTTACTATTCCCTAATTGGAGGAACCTATTATGATGAAGAAAAAAGTTACGACCCTCGTCGCTGCCTCGCTGGCAGCCCTGACCCTTCTCGCCGGCTGCGGCTCCAACGGCACAGCCGATAAAAAAGATGGCGCAGCCAAAGGCGACAAGACCCTGATTGTCGGCACGGAACCGACATTCCCGCCTTTTGAATTCACGGAAAATGAAAAAGATGTCGGCTTCGACATCGACCTGGCCCAGGCCGTCTGCGATAAGCTGGGCTACAAGATGGAAGTCAAGAACCTCGGCTTCGACGCCCTCATCCCGGCCTTGAAGAGCGGCCAGATCGACCTCATCGCCGCTGGCATGGACGCAACGGATGAACGGAAGAAACAGATCGACTTCACCGACGTCTACTACCAGGGCGGCTACACCATCGTCGTCCCGACAGGCAATACGGACATCACCGGCTATGACTCCATCGCCGGCAAGACCGTCGGCGCCCAGGTCGGTTCCAAGGCCGCCGATTACGCCAGAGAACACGGCGCCAACGTCAAGGAATTCGATACCAATACCCAGGGCTGGATGGAACTGGAAGCCGGTACGTGTGATGCCGTCTCCATCGATAAAGCCGTCGCCCAGTATTACCTCCAGCAGGGCGGCAAGGATAAGCTCAAGATTGTCGGCGACCCCATCACATCCCGCGGCGTAGCCATGGGCATCAGCAAGGATAAACCGGAACTGAGCAAACAAGTCAACGAAGCTTTGAAGGAAATCAAAGCCGACGGAACGTACGCTAAAATCTATAAGAAATGGTTCGGCGAAGAACCGAAGCAGTAAAAAAAAGGCTTGTCGCACATGCGACAAGCCTTTTTTTGCACTGTAGGGGTCGCCACGTGGGCGACCCGCCGGGTATTCGGCGACGCGCTCCCCGGGCTGGAAAATTCCACATATTCCAGACGGGCTCGCCACGTGCGAGCCCCTACAATAAAATCACGAGATTCCTGCTACAAACTACAAACTCCGCACTACAAACTATAAAGCAAAAGAACCTCTCCGGCCCGTTGGGCCACCTCCCCTATGAGGGGAGGCTTTACGAGCCACTAGCCACGAACTACTTATTTTTTATCCTTTTTCTGGAGTTTGGCCAGGCGGTCTTTTAAGGACAGGAATTGGCCCTGGTTGTCGGACTGGAGTTCGGCTTCGGGCTGGATGGTCTGGTCTTTATAGGCAGCTTTGCGTTTGGCGGCTTCGGCAGCGGCTGCGGCCCGGCGTTCTTTGGCTTCTCTGTCGGCCTGGACGGCTTCGCGGATGGGCTGGAGCTTACTATCTGGGACGACGAGGAAGCGGACCGGCAGGTTAGCTGCTCCCGGCGGCATAATATGGATGGTCATATCTGTCCCGGCCGGGAAGGTATCGACGTATTCCATGGCATACGGGTCATTGAGGCCCATGGAATGGCGGTTCCGCGGCAGTTCGACGATTTTCTTGTCTTCGCCCCGCTGGGGATCGCTGTAGATGAGTTCCGTTACGCCGGCATATTCGCCGCCCTGGGGATTGAAATACAGGTGGATGTTCCCGGTACCAGTCGTGCGCAGGTGGATGGTGTAATCGACGCCGTAGTTGCCCGTGTCTTCCGAGGCCCGGTTATCCATGACATCGCGGCCCTGGAGGAAACGGTCCCAGACGCCGTCGGCCAAAAGGATATAGCCGATGCCGCTGTCCGTCGAATACGGAATGAGCGTGCTCAGGTAACGGTCCTTGCCGTGGAAAGTGCCGCGCAGCTGAACAGAGTCACTGGCCAGGTACTGCTGCTTGCGGATGAAGGCGACCGGGTCTTCCTGCGGCGGCAGGATCATGGACGACAGGATCATCGGTTCCGGCAGGCTGACATTGACGATGCCCGAAAAGAGCTGGTCCGGCCGGACGACGGTCTCATTGAGGCGCTGGCCGACGACGGCATAGCCATGAGCCGGGACGTTGATCTTATTAACCGTCATATTGCCTTCATAGTACATGGTCGACAGTTCCTTGCCGACCTGGTAGTAGTCCGTGCTGGGCCGCGTGTACTGATAGCCCTGGAGGATCGCTTCCAGCGGATACGGATGCGGGTTGTAGAGCATAGCTACGATTTTCCGGTTATACGGGTGCTGGTTGACATGATAGAAATAGAGGCGCACGTCGCCGCTGACCGTATCCCCGTAGAGGATCCCGTCACCATCGGCGTATTCCGGACTATCCGAGAGGAGCAGCGTCCCCGTATCGACAGGGGCTGTCATGGAAATAGGAAGCATACGCTGGGCGACGACGCGGTCCATGACGTCCGGGTCGTCGACAGCGGGCAGATCCGCTGCCAAAACGCCGGCCAAAGGCAGACAGGCCGTCAGCAGGCCGGCTATATAGGTACATAGTTTCTTAAATTTCATCTTCTCGTTGACCTTCTATCTGTTTCGCTATATCAGCGATTTTTTTAAAACGATGGGACAAACCCGACTTGGTCAATCCCGACTGGGCTGCCAGTTCACTCATGGAGGCTTCGGGATTGGCCATGCGCAGTTCCGCCGCTTCCCGCAGCTTCGGCGACATGCGCTGGTACAGGCCCGATTCCTGGATACAGGTAATAGCCCGGCGCTGGCGCACGGCGGCATCGACAGTCTTCTGGAGGTTGGCCGTCTCGCAGTTGACGACGCGGTTGACATTATTGCGCATCCCCTTGACGACGCGGACGCTTTCAAACTTGAGATACGCCTGGGCCGCGCCGATATACTGCAGGAACTGGGATACCCCATTCCCTTCTTTGATGTAGACTAAATAATCGCCCTTGCGGTCTGTCGTCTTAGCCGGCAGGCGGAAGCGGCGCATGATTTTCAACAACTTTTCAGCAAAAGCGGCATTGCCCGTCACCAGTTCCAGGTGATAGTCGCCTTTGGGCTGATTGACGGACCCGCCACCCATGAAAGCGCCCCGCAGGAAAGCCCGCTGGCAGTCCGTCTTCTTGAGGTCGATGGCCGAGAACTCCGTATCCGTCGGGAACAGGGACAAATCCCGCAGGATGGCCGTGCTTTCCGGCGACGGCGACACGCGCAGGATGTAGTAATTCTTCTTGCGCAGGCGCAGTCCCTGGCGGACCCGGACTTCAGGCCGGACCGGGAACGATTCCATCCACATCTTCAGGGCCTTGCGGGCGACGGCATTATTGGACGTACTGAACTCGATGCCGATGGTCCCACGTGAGCCGAGGATGAGCGAGCCGCCCATGCAGAGCAGCGCTGCCAGTTCGGCAAAACGGCAGGCGGCATTTTCCGGCTTGCAGTGGGCGATTTCGTTTTTCACTTCTTCTGCAAAAGACAATAGGACGCCGCCTCCTAACGATGGTTGAATGTGTAACGTTTCAAATAGTAATGCAAGAGCTCCGGCGACAAATCGGTCCGCAGGGCATTGATCAGATCAAAGAGGACATTGGCCAGCTTCTTCGTATCGTGGGTGGCACTGTTTTCCTTGTTGATGAGATCCGACAGGATAAGCGTCGCACCGGTCTGGCCGACTTCCTTCTTATCGATTATGACCGGATGGGATCCGTGGGCGACATAGCGCTGGAGGACGGCCGGATCGACGTCGCCGTTATTGGCGATGACGAAATCGATGACCTTGCCGCCGGCCTGGCGGTTGATGGCCTTGATGTGGTCGGATACGGTGTAATCGTCCGTTTCCCCGGGCTGGGTCATGACATTGCAAATATAGATTTTCGGCGCCTTGCTGGTGCGGACGGCCTGGACGATATCGGGCACGCAGAGATTGGGCATGATACTCGTATAGAGGCTGCCCGGTCCGAGGACAATGGCATCGGCATCCTTGATTGCGTCGACGGCCGACTGGATGGCCTTCGGATGTTCCGGCGTCGTAAAGACGCGTTTGATCTTGCCGTGGGCATGGGGGATCTGTGATTCCCCTTCGACGATGCGGCCGTCGGTCATTTCGGCGTTGAGGCGGAGCTTTTCCGCCGACGACGGGATGACCTTGCCGCGGACGCGCAGGACCTTGCTGGTCGCATCCATGGCTTCTTCGACGTCGCCCAGGACTTCGATAAGGGCGGCGATGAACAAGTTGCCGAAGCTGTGGCCTGTCAGGTTGCCGGACCCGCCGAAGCGGTGGGCGAAGAGCTTTTCCATGAGCCCTTCCTTATCGGCCAGGGCGACCAGGCAGTTGCGCAGGTCCCCTGGGGCGATGATATCCAAATCCTGGCGGATGCGGCCTGTCGAACCGCCATCATCGGCGACGGTGACGACGGCCGTCAGGTTAT
This sequence comes from Megasphaera jansseni, assembly GCF_047974155.1. Classification (NCBI taxonomy): domain Bacteria; kingdom Bacillati; phylum Bacillota; class Negativicutes; order Veillonellales; family Veillonellaceae; genus Megasphaera; species Megasphaera jansseni. The sequence continues at coordinate 6,542 of NZ_JBHYRR010000029.1, forward strand.
AGGTCTTGGCCTTGAGGCCGCGCAGCATGACCGACAGGCCCGTGCCGCCGCCGATGACGACGACTTTCGGCCCTTTGGACAGCTGGAGGTTGGAGAAGATCAGGTCACTGAGGTTCTCCGATTCGCCGGGCATGACAACGCCGATCATGGTGCGGATCAGGCGCCGCGTCGCCCAGGCCATGACGACCAGCCCCAGGAGGATGACCAGGATGCCCATGCTGGCCAGGATCGTATAGTTGTAATGGCCCGTCACTTCGTAGAGCAGGCGGAAAGCCCATTCTTCCAGCGATCCCAGCCATTGGTAGTTAAAGGTCAGGATAATGCCGAAGCTGGAACACATCATGCCCAGGCCGAAAAGAAAGAGCCATCGCTTGATGTGCAATCCCGGATGCAGCCATTTCATAAAACGCATGACAGCACCTCCTACGCTTCGCCTTCATACCCCGGCGCATCTTCTTCGACGTCGTTCTTCTGGATATCCCGGTGTTCGATGGATACGTCGACGCCGTTATCCCTCAAGTGTTTATACATCGCTTCAGCCATACAGACACTGCGGTGCATCCCACCGGTACAGCCGACGGCGATGACCAGCTGGCTCTTGCCTTCCCGTTCATAGTTGGGCAGGAGGAAGTCGATCATATCGAACCACTTTTCCTTATACGTCTGGGTAATGGGGAAACTTTCGACATAATCGCGCACACAGGGCACACGGCCCGATTTATGGCGGTATTCATCGATATAATACGGGTTGGGCAAAAAGCGTACATCTTCGACGATGTCCGCATCGATGGGCATGCCGTGCTTGAAGCCGAAAGAGACGACGGTGACGGTCATGCTCTTCTTGCTGTCCGTAATGGCATAGCGCTTGACCAGAATCTCCTTGAGCTGTTTCGGCTTGAGATTCGACGTGTCGATGATGAAATCGGCTTTCTGGCGCAACGATGCCAGGCGCTTGCGTTCTTCGGCAATGCCCTGGCTGATGCGGCCATGCGGGGCCAGGGGGTGGACGCGGCGCGTTTCCTTATAACGACGTACCAGGGCCTGATCCGACGCCTCGATGAAGACGATTTCGTAGGAAATGCCTTCGGCCTTGAGATCTTTCAGGCACTGGCTCATGGCATCGAAGAATTCACCGCCCCGGATATCGGCGATGAGGGCCACGTGGCGGACCCGTTCGCCGCCTTTGATGCACAGTTCCGCAAACTTGGGAATCAGGACCGGCGGGATATTGTCGATGCAGAAATAACCGATGTCTTCCAGCACCTGGACGGCATGGCTCTTACCGGCACCGGACATACCGGTGATAATGATCAAATGAAAATGGTCCATAAGAACCTCCTATATACAATGTTACAATACAAATTTCTCAACCGCTGCGGCGACGCCGTCGTCATTATTGGACGCCGTGACATAGGACGCGACGGCCTTCACTTCGTCGGCCGCATTGGCCATGGCGACAGGGAAACCGGCGGCTTTGAGCATATCCAGGTCATTCTGGGAATCGCCGAGGGCCATGATTTCATCGGCCGTGATGCCGTAGAGCTCGCCCAGGCGGCGGATTCCCCTGCCCTTGTCGACGCCATTGGGCATGATTTCCAGGAACGTCGGCATGGAAAAGAGGATGTTGAACTGACCAGGGAAGCGTTCCTCGATGAGGGCCTTGCGGGCCACCAGGTCATCGTGTTCGCCCCGGCTGAGGAGCTTGTTGCAGTCGCCCTGGACATGATAGAATTCATCGCCGCAGATGCAGGCCTTGCTGTGCGTGATTTCTTCATAGCCGCGGATCCATTCATCGTCCCGGGCCGTGCGCAGGACGTCGTCGATATAGGTCTGCATCTGCCAGCCCTTTTCCCGGGCCAGGTCGACCAGTTCCTGCGCCGTCTGTTGCGGGATGGCCTGCTGGAAGAGGATTTTCTTCGACTCCAGCGTCTCGATGAGGCCGCCGGCAAAGAGCAGCAGCGGACTGTCGCCGAGGTTCAGGCGGTCGCCGTAAGGCCGGGCCGTCTGATACATGCGCCCAGTCGCGATGGCGACGACGACGCCTTTATCACGGGCTGCCTGCAGCGTCCGGACCGTCCGATCCGACACGCTGCCGTCGCTGCGCAGGAGCGTCCCGTCGAGGTCGATGGTGATCATCCGTACCGGCTTCATCAGGCCTTGTCCCCCTTCCAGTCGAAGACGACACCCTGGCTGGACGGTTCGGCTTCCTTCGGCGCATCGTTGACATACTGCAGGTCGTCGGCATAGCTCTGAGCCAGTTTATCGATTTCCTGCTGCTGGTCCGCCGTAGCCTTGCTGCGGTTCTTCATGGCAGCTGCAATCATTTCCGTCACTTCATAGCGCGTCAGGTTGTACGACGGCGCAAAACGCGTCATCGGCACTCCCGTCAGGCCGGCTTTGGACAGGTCGTAGACGGCTTTGTATTCCCAGGTATTACGGTCTACGGCGTCGAACTGGTTCGGCGCATAGGGATTATAAGCCAGGGCCGCGCTGACCCCCAGGCAGCACCAGACTGCCAGCAAAAGAAAGAATCGTTTCATCGTTGTCCCCCTCTATAAACAAATATACTCCCTGCCGGGTCTAACGTGCGTCATACCTGAAAGAGAGCATATCCATAAAATACGTATTATTGGGCTTTTTTAGCGTCCTTTTCGGCGTCACTGCCGTCGTGGCTGCCATGGTCGGGTACAGCTTTCTGCGCAGCTTCGGCCGAAACGGTGACAGCCGGGGCTGCCGGTTTGACGGCGACCGATTTATCAGCAGCGACAGGAGCCGCATCTTCGCCATCGAGAGCCATGTCGTCGAGCAGCTTGAGCTGGCTGGTCAGGATGGCACGGCACTTGGCACGGTATGCCCCAGTCTGGGCCTTGAGCTTTTCCCATTCCTGCCGGGACTGCTGCAGATTCAGCATCGTTTCGTCGAGCATCTGCTTCTTCTTGCTTTCGGCTTCCTGCAGGATGAGGTCGGCTTCCTTGCGGGCCGAGACTTTGACGTTTTCTGCCGTCTGCTGAGCCAGCATGAGCGTACTGTTCATGGTAGCTTCCATCTTTTCATACTGCGTCAGCTTGTCCTGCAGGCTGTCGCAGCGTTCCTTCAATTCGCAGTATTCACGGTATACCTTTTCATAGTCGCCGGCGATGTTGTTCATAAAGGCGTCGACGTCTTCTTCGCTGTAACCGCGGAAGCCGCGTTTAAATTCTTTGTTGTGAATATCCATTGGTGTAAGCATGGCATTTCCTCCGTGTGAAAAGGAATCACATATACCGTTTCAGCAAGACGCCGATACGGCCCTTCCTCGACGTACCCGTAATTTCGGCCAGTTCCATCCGGCCCTTGCCGCGCAGCGAAATGACATCGCCCTCATTGACGTCCTGGCTCGGCCCCTTGGCAGGCTGCCAGTTGACCTGGACCCGGTCGCCCTTGATGGCTTCGGCCGCCTTGGTACGGGAAATGCCAAAGCCCGAAGATGCAATGGCATCGAGGCGGAGCGATGCGACGGTCGTCTTGATTTCCTTGACCTTTTCCTGGCGCGGCGCAATGTCCGACAGGGGCATCTCTTCGATGGCAATGGATACCATGGCAATTTTAGTGAAATTCTGCTGTAAATACGGGACGAGCTTCGTATCTGCCAAAAGGACGGCGCCGGCATCCTGCATGATGATGTCGCCGAAGCGTTCGCGGCCGACACCGAGGCTCATGAGCGAGCCCAGGACATCGCGGTGCCCCAGGAGCCGGTAGCGGTCATCCCAGGACAGGCGGCAGGCGGTGATGCCGAAATCGACAGGTCCGTCATAGTCGGCGCTGACGAAAGCCAGCTTGACCCGTTCCGCCCCTTCATAGCCGCCAAAAGTCCGGAGGACCAAAGACGGCACGTGGGCCTGGATGGTCTCACCGATCTGGACGGCACCGGGCGATACGAACTCGCTGACAGCATAGGGACGGCCCTTCGCCGTGCTGTCAGCCAAGTCGATAAGGCGGGCGGCGAGCTCGCCATTATCGGTTCCCTGATAATATCGGATGATCCGATCTCTATTCTTCAAACTGATCCCTCAATTACTAGTGCTGCGGCGTGTTGCTGCCGTTGTTGTTATTGTTGTTGCTGTTCCAGGCCAGGGGCGGCGTATTGAAATCACCGTAGTCGTCGCGTTTGCCGTGGTCGACGGTGACGTTGCTCGGTACGCAGAGGAAGATTTCCTTGCCGACCTTCTGGATGTTGCCATCCAGGGCATACGTGGCGCCGCTGACGAAATCGACGACGCGTTTGGCAATGTCGTCCGGCGTCGATTCAAAGTTGATGACGACGGGCTTGCGGTCGCGGATATAATCAGCGATGCTCTGGGAATCGTCAAAGGTTTCCGGTTCGACGATGACCATGCGCAGCGGTTTTTCCTGGGGAGCTGCATAATTGACACCAGAGCGGTGCGGTGCTACGGCCGGTGTGCGGCGTGGTGCGCGTTCTTCTTCCATTTCTTCTTCATCCTCGTATTCATCCGTTTCAAATTCGTCGTCTTCATTGACGCCGCCTACAGTACCAACTAATTTATCCCAAACTTTCTTTACTCCCATGGTGAATACTCCTCCTTAGTAATTACGGGGCCCAAAGATTGCCGTACCTACGCGGACGACATTGGCACCTTCTTCGATTGCTATTTCAAAATCATGGGTCATGCCCATAGACAGGTAACGGATTTGACCTTCCGGAAACTTCGGCTTCATGTCTTCATACAAAGCGTGGGCGATGCGGAATACAGGCCGTACATCCTCTACGTTGTCGTAATTCGGGGCGATGCACATGAGACCCAGGACGCGGACGTGTTCCATGCCCTTGGCCAGTTCGCACATAGCCGGGAAATCTTCGACTTCCATGCCGAATTTGCTTTCTTCGCGGGCCACATTGACCTGCAGGAGAATATCCTGTACCTTGCCGATCTTGCCGGCTTCCTTATCCACAGCTTTGAGCAGATGTTCCGAATCGATCGAGTGGATGAGGTCGAAGTGTTCGACGGCATGCTTGGCCTTATTGGTCTGCAAGTGACCGATTAAGTGCCAGGTCAAATGGTTATCCGGGAACGCTTCCAACTTCTGAAGTGCTTCCTGGACCCGATTTTCACCGACGTCAGTAACACCGCATTTGGCGGCTTCTTCCATCATTTCTACGGGATGATTCTTCGTAACTGCGACAAGCGTAATTTTGTCAGTCCTGCCGACGCGGGCAGCTGCATCGGCAATTCTCTTATTTACTGCCTCAAGATTTTCCTTAATCAAGCCTATCCCTCCGTAGTGCATGTGATTATATATATTCATATATTTATAAAACATTACACTTCTTTTATTATATATAGTTAAGGCTATAAAAGCTAGTCATATTTAAAAATTTGTCCCATCTGCTTTTCACAGGACGGCAAAGGCCCCCATGCGGCCCGTATGACCGCCGTCGCGGCGATAGGAAAAGAACTTCCCTGCCTCGGCAAAGGCGCAGCTGGTCGTGATCTCGATGTGGTCCGGTCTAAGGCCTGCTTCCTCCAGGAGCAGCCGGTTGGCCTGCCATAGATCGACGGACCAGACGCCATCCTTTTCGCCGGCACAGTTCCCATAAGCCGGTCCCAGGCGGCGGAAAGCCATGGCCGTCGCCTCGCTGACTTCGTAATGGGCCCGGGAAATGGACGGCCCTACATAGGCCAGGAGGTCCTTCGGGTCCGACCCGTAAGCCAGACGCATGGCAAAGACCGTCTTGGCCGCCAGGCGCTGCACCGTACCGCGCCATCCGTCGTGGATGACGGCAACGGCACGTTTCACCGGGTCGTAGACGATGACCGGCACGCAGTCGGCGATGCAGAGCAAGAGCGGCACGCCGGGGATGTTGGTCATGATGGCGTCCGTATGGGCCAGGGCGTCAGCATAACTGCCGGCACCGCAGCCGATTTCTGCCGGCCCTACGGCGACGACGTGGTCTTCATGGGTCTGCTGAGCCGTCGTCAGCTTCTGCAGGGGATAGCCCAGGAGCGCGCAGAGACGGCGCCGGTTCTCCAGGACGGCCTTGGGCTGGTCGCCGACGTGGAGAGCCAGGTTCAGCGACGTGAACGGCGCCTCGCTGACGCCGCCGCTCTTGCCGGTCACGCCGTGGCGCAGGCCGGCGTCTGCCAGGAGAGTGCTTTCTTCCCAGCAGATCCCGTTTCCATGTTCTATCCACTTAGTCATGATGTCCTCCACAAATGTGACAGCGCCGGCAGCCATCGAAACAGGGAATGGTGAATTCCCCGGCTTCGGCCTTTTTCAGCTCGTCCGTCAGGTACGTCGGCACCAGTCCCGTGTCGAGCGTATCCCAGGGCATGACGGCATCCGTCGGCCGCTGGTCATACAGAAATCCTTTGATATCGAAATGAAGTTCCTTGGCAGCCCGCTTCCAGCCCTTGACGCCGCCGTATTCGTGGGCCTTGACCAGGAGGTCGCCGACGCGGCGGTCGCCCCGGGACAGGACCCCCTGGATATAGGCCGAGCGCAAAGGCTCGATGAGCAGCTCGATCTGTTTATCCTTCAAGGCCTTCTTGAGGAAATTGAGCCGTTTCTCGACGACCTTCTTTTCCGTCATGGCCATCCACTGGAACGGCGTGAAAGGCTTGGGGATGAAGGGATTGATGCTCAGGGTGATGCGGCTCAGGTTGCCAATGGACGCCATATGCTGCTGGACGCGGCGGGTCATATCGACGATGCCCTGGATATCCTCGTCCGTCTCCATGGGCAGGCCGACCATGATGTACATGCGCACGTGGCGGATACCGGCGGCCGTCGCCAGGTCGATGGAATGGAGCAGGTGCTCTTCGGTGATGCCCTTGTTGATAATGTCCCGCATGTGTTTGCTGCCCGCTTCCGGCGCCAGGGTGATCGTCTTCTGGCCGCTCTCGGCCAGGCCCTTGACGATGGCCGGCGTAATCGAATCGGCCCGCAGGGACGCACAGGAAAAGGCCAGCCCCTGTTCGCGGATGAACGTGACCAGTTCGTCGATATAGGGATAATCGGAAATGGCCGCGCCCATGAGACCGATTTTCTTGCCCAGGGCCTTGCCGCGCAGAACAGCGGACTTGACGTATTCCAGCGGTCGGACGCGGGGCCGGCGGTAACAGTAGCCGGCCATGCAGAACCGGCAGTGGCGGCCGCAGCCCCGGGCGATCTCGATGAGGTACATAGCACCGAACTCCGTATTCGGCGTGGCGATGACCGTTTCCGCCGGCTGCGTCAGCTCGTGCCATTGGCGTTCGACCTTGGCCGGGATGCCCTCTTCCGGGACGATACGCACGACGTGGCCGTCGTCATCGTATTCGTGGCGGTACAGGGACGGCACATAGACGCCGGGCACATGAATGGCCAGATAGCGCAGCAGGTCATGACGGGACAGGCCCTGGGCCCGCGCTTTTCCATAGGCGTCGAGGAAGGTATGGATGAAACGCTCCCCTTCGCCGACCAGGACGACATCGACGAAAGGCGACAGCGGTTCGGCATTGAAAAAGGCGACAGGCCCGCCCATGACGACGAGCGTATCGTCATCGCCGCGGTCGGAGGCCAGGACGGGGATGCGGCCCATTTCCAGGATTGTCGGCACATTGAAATAATCCATTTCAAAACTGACCGACAGGCCGAGGATCTCAAAATCCGACAGGGGCCGGCGGTTTTCCAGGGAAATGAGCGGTTCCCCGGTCTTCTCAAAGACCTTCATGAGTTCCTTGTCCGGCAGGAAGGCCCGTTCACAGAGCCAGTCCTCACGGCCGTTCACTTCGCGGTAGATGATCTGCATCCCCAGATTGCTCATAGCCACGTCATACGTATTGGGATAACAGATAGCCATGGCATGGCGCGTCCCGAAGGGATATTGTACGGCCCCCGTCTCCTGGGCCATCAGAGCATCCAGCGCTTTCTCTACTTGCCAGCTCATGCACACATCTCCCCTTTCGTTCATCGTTCGTTAGGTATCCTATATTGTATCACAGAATGTCCCGATGGGCCAGCAGCGTCTTGCATCGCCTCTCCCATCGTGTTATGGTATTAATTGATGTTCGCAGGCCGCCGTTCGCAGGTCGCAGGCCGCAAAGCCTCCCCTCATAGGGGAGGTGGCCCAACGGGCCGGAGAGGTTGAATTTCCGCACACTACTTCAAAAGCAACCTCTCAGTCAGCTTCGCTGACAGCTCTCCTATGAGGCGAGCCTTGAGAAAGAGCCCCTCAGACCGCAGGCCGCCGCGGTCCCACGGACCGCTTCGGTAGGGGCCGTCCCAAAGAGCGGCCCGCTTATTTCAAAAAAACGGAGTTATATCATGGAAAAAGTCCTCTTCGTCGCCCTCGGCGGCGGCATCGGCGCGGCTTTGCGCTATTTACTCACGGAACTGGCCAACCTCCACGGCGGCGTCTTCTTCCCATACGGTACCATCCTGGCCAACCTCATCGGTTCCTTCTGCATCGGCGTCCTCTTCGTCTTCTTCTCCGAAAGCAGCGATCTGTCGCCCATCGTCAAACTTTTCTTCGTCACCGGCATCCTCGGCGGCTTCACAACCTTCTCGACGTACAACATGGAACTACTGACCTTCGTCCGTACCGGCGCCGTCTTCCCAGCCCTGGCCTATTTCTCGTTCAACGTCATCGGCGGCTTCGTTTGCTGCTGGCTCGGCTTCGCCACCGGCAATGCCCTGTGGAGCTAGGGGTTCGTGGTTCGTGGCTCGTGGTTCGTGGCTAGGAGCGCTTGCGGAAATCCCCTGAATCGCAGGTCGCCGTTCGCAGGCCGCAAAGCCTCCCCTCATAGGGGAGGTGGCCTGAAAGGCCGGAGAGGTTGAATTACCACAGGCCGCGTTTCAAAAGCAACCTCTCAGTCAGCTTCGCTGACAGCTCTCCTATGAGGCGAGCCTTGGGAAAGACCCCCTCCAGACCGCAAGCCTCCCCTCATAGGGGAGGTGGCCCAACGGGCCGGAGAGGTTGAATTTCCACGCAGTGATTTAAAAACAACCTCTCAAGGGAGCAAAAAGAAGCTGTCGCATCGCGACAGCTCCTTTCAAGTTGTTAGTGGCTAGTGGCTAGTTGTTAGTTGTTAGCGGATGGGTTTAAATTTAAAGCTTTTCTCTGCAAACTACAAACTCTGTGCTACAAACTATAAAGTAAACGGGTCATCACATGATGGCAAAAACCTTCGTGCGACAGCCCCTTTTTTACTTTAGGCCGGAAATCACCGTATCGGCCGACCGGTTGCGTTTGCGCTAAGATGGTTGGATATGCGCGCTGGGGCAAGGCGGAGGAAGGAGGCGTAGCCCCATAGCTACGTCGACTGACGACAACGCAGTCCCAGCGTGCAGAGCCGGCCAGATTCGCGCAATAAGCAGCCGGCCGACCGATACTACTAATGTTGTGCCGGTGCACCGACGGTTTTTGTTTCTTCCACCAATCCGTCCGTAGCAATCGCTTTCTTGGATACGAAGCTGATACCGCAGAAGGTGACGGCGCAAACAATCCATTCAGCATAGATGACGTGCGGCAGTACGCGAACGGCCGGAACGAACATCCAGGCGACGAGGACGATGATAGAAGCCAGGATGGTGTAGAATGCAGCCTGACGGGAGCAATATTTCGGAGCATACATGGTCATGAGGACGATGACTGCGAAGGCTGTCATCAGCGACAAGCCAGCCATCAGCGTCGAAATGATACCGCTGATAGTCAGGGCGAAGCCTAACGTCAGCAGGCCCAGGAGCAGGACCGAAATCCGGGTAACGGCCATGTATTTCTTATCGGACATCTGGGGATCGATGAACTGTTTATGGATATCGTGGGAATACAAGGTAGCTGCCGACAGCAGGAGATTGCAAGCCGTGCTGACATCAGCAGCCCACAGCGAAGCCAGCGTGACCCCGGCAATCCAGGGATTGAGGGACATGATAAGTTTCGGCAGAGCCGTCGTCGGCGAAATAGCCGGATACATTTCCGAAGCGATGACACCGAGGAGTGCGGCGATGAAACCGACCGGCAGCATGACCAGGCCGCCGATGATGAAGCCTTTGCGGGCCGTCTGGACATCCTTGGCGCCAAGAGAAATCTGGATGATAGCCTGGAGCGAAACATTGACCGTAATGAGGACGACGATCCAGGTAATGATGGTCATAGGACCAACACCGCTGATGAGGTCCATGGACGTAAGGGACGGAGCCTGGATAGCGACGACGTCGATGCCGCCGGCCATACCCAGGATGAGGAAGGCCGCTACCGTAATGCCGATGTACTGCAAGGTAACATTGAGGACATTGGACTGGCTGGCCGACCACATGCCACCGATGAGGGTAATGCCGATGAAGACGACGGCGCTGGTGAGCATGCCCGTGACCGGCGTGAAGATGTTCGGCATCAAGGCGGCCAGGATGGCGCCGCCTGCCACGTACTGCAAGCTCATGATGACCAGTTGGACCAGGACCTGACAGCCGATACCGGCAATCATGCTGCGGCGGTCATAATACCGTTCCAGCAATTCCGGCACGGTCGTAATATTGAGCTGACGATACTTCTTGGCAACCGTCAGGCCCATGACGATGGCCCCGATGCCCCAGGCAGCCGTATACCAGCCAGCCGATAACCCGACTTTATAAGCCTGTTCAGCCACGCCGATAGTCGAAGCCCCGCCGACGGCCAGGCCAACGATGGACACCATGATAAGGGGCGTCGTCAATTTGCGGCCAGCCAGGACATAGGCTTCTGCCGATGCGGCAGCCTTGCGCTTGACATACCAGCTGATACCGAAGAGAACGCCGATGTACACTAAAATAATGAAGACTTGAATCCCTGTAGTTCCCATAGTAAAAACTCCTCTCTAAAATAATTTCCCGAAAAAAAAGCCGCCCCTCACAAAAGGGACGACTCAGTCGCGGTACCACCCAATTTACCGATAGAAGGATAAAAAAAAGAGTGGTACGCCAGGGACGGAAGATTCCGCGGTACCACCCTAATTATCTCGAATCGATCAACTCATGGCCGTATAACGGCAGCCGCCCCGGTACAGCCTACTCACGTTCAGCCGTACAGTTCAGGAATGAACTTCATGCCTTCTCCCTTATCCCCTCACACCGGCCGGAGACTCTCTGAAAAGTTCAAAGACACTACTTTTTTCCATCACAACTGTTATCAGGAAATCTGTTGTTGAAATGAATTATACAGGAAAATAAAATAAAGTCAAGCAAAATCTGACGAAAAAATCAAAAGAAAATCACGTAAAACGTACTACGAATCAAGTAAAACGTGCGACCTGAGAATCAAGACAATTTCTGTGTTTTTATGCGATTTATAGTGATAGCGGAACAATTTTCCCAACACCGGCAATGACGCCAGAATGGGCACCTTGCGGAAATGCTCGACCTCTTCCCGGCGAATCAGACCGCCGATGACCAAAGGCTCGCCATCGCGCAGACGCACGACCGTCCGGGCCTGGCGCGTCGCAATGCGGTAGGCCTTCATTTCCGGCACAAAAACAGGCGTACTCACTTCCGCCACCAGCTGGGCCGTCACCGAATCATCGGGATGGATCTGCGGCGTGTACGTCAGCTTAATGCCCGCCTCTTCGTACGTCGTGCTTACCATCGTTTCCTTGCCGGACAGATGCTCTGTCTGGACGGGAACCTTATCACCAATGAGGATATGCGCTTCCCGGCCATTGGCAGCGACCATGTGGGGCGAAGCCAAAATATGGGCCTGCCCCTTTTCTTCAAGGGCGTGGATCGTCCCAGCCAGGGAAAAGACGTCGTGGTCCGCTCCGCCTTCTACCGTCGACCAGTTCCACTCGACACCGGTCTGCTTCAGCAAACTGTCATCGACAGAGGCGACCTCTACCGAGACATCGACTTGACGCGCCGGCACATCGAGGCGCTTCACCAGGGACTGGACAGCGGCTTGAACTTGATGCGTCCCGCCGACGACGAGGGTATTCGTATCGCTATGACAGCGCACATCGGCTTCCGGTACGGCTGCCTGAACGGCTTCCTTCAAAACGACCGGGTCGGCATAGCGCAGCGCCCAGGTATGGAATGTCTTGACGCCTTTTCCTGATTTCGCCCCGCTCATCATACGGATAGGGCCGGATTTTTCGTAATACAATCCCTGGCTGTCAGCAATAGCCTGCAAGGCTTCTTCCAAAGTGACGTCATGGAGGTTCAGGGTCAACGAACCCTGCACGCTGTCATCGACGACAAGATTGACATTCCCTGACCGGGCCAGTCCTTCCAATACCGTCCGCGTCGGCACATCCCGCACCTGGACATCGACAGCACCGGCTGTCCATGGACAAAGACAGCAGATGCCGGCTGCCAGCCATTTCTTCCACTCCTTCATAATGCTCCCTGCCTTTCCTTACAAAGGGATTTCAAAAACCCGTCCGTCCCGCTGCAGGCCAGCAGCCTGGCGGTTGACATAGGCGATATACCAGCCGTTCCACCATTCTCCAGCTGCACAAGTCGCCGTTTGTCCCTGCCATTTCAAAATGACCAGGTGATTATCTCCTTCATGGACGGCCCCACAGACGACGGGCAGCATCCATTCTTTTTTCTCTTTTTTAGGCTTTTCCTTAGCTTCTTCAAGCACTGCCGCCGGAACAGGCGGCTGTACCGCTTCAGGCGCAGCAGTCTTCTTCGGCAGACTGCCGGCAAACAAATCAGGTAAGGGCTTATAGCGCAAGGCCGGCCGGACATCGTAGACGAGGTCCCCTTTGCCGTCTTTCCGCTCAGCCTCGTCAGAAGCAGAAAAAACGGGATGCGACCCAGCTTCATGCTGAGCGGCATCCCGTTTCATCTGTTCTTGTCCCTGCGACGGCTCGTCCCACCATATCCAGATGGCGCCAAGGCAGACAAGTATCCCTATATAGGGAAGCCATGTCTTGCGATGCTGAACGATACCGTTCCTTACCTTTTGCAGGACGGACAAGACTCTATTTCTTATCTCCATAACCCTGCGGATGATGCTGATGCCAGTTCCAGGCATCGGCAATGATTTGTTCTACTTTACTGTGTGTCGGCTGCCAGCCTGTGACGCGGCGGATCTTTTCGGATCCGGCGATGAGGATGGCCGGGTCGCCGGCACGGCGCGGTGCTTCTTCGACTTTGAAGTCTTTGCCTGTGACTTTCTTGGCGGCTTCGATCATTTCACGGACGCTGAAGCCGTTCTGAGAGCCTAAGTTGAAGTACTGCGATTCTCCCCCTTCGGCGAGGTACTTGAGGACCCTTACGTGGGCGTCTGCGAGGTCTGTGACGTGGATGTAGTCACGGATGCAGGTACCGTCGGGCGTCGGATAGTCGGTGCCGAAGATCTTGATGCTGTCCCGCTGGCCCAGAGCCGTCTGCAAGATCAGGGGGATGAGGTGTGTTTCCGGTGTGTGGTCTTCACCAATGGTGCCGCTTCCATCGGCCCCGGCGGCATTGAAGTAGCGCAGGGCCACGTAGCGCAGGCCATAGGCCCGGCTGAACTGGGCCAGCATGGTTTCGATCATGAGCTTGGTCTGGCCGTAGACGTTGGTCGGATGGTAGGGCATATCTTCCGTAATCGGCGTCTGTTCCGGTTCGCCGTAGACAGCGGCCGTCGACGAAAAGACGAAGTATTTGACGCCGGCCCGGCGTACGGCTTCCAGGAGGCAGTACGAGCCGACGACGTTGTTGTCGTAATAAATCGTCGGGTTTTCCATGGATTCGCCGACCTGGCTGTGGGCGGCGAAGTGCATGACGGCGTCGATGTTCATGTCTTCCATGATGTGCCGTACCCGGTCGATGTCATGGATGTCGACGACGTAAAAAGGGATTTCTTCGGGGACGGCTGCCCGATGGCCGCGCGAAAGGTTATCGATGACGATGACGTTGTGGCCCTGAGCCAATAAGGCCTTGACTGTATGGCTGCCGATGTAGCCTGCGCCGCCTGTAACGAGAATATTCATGATACTATGCCCCCATTATTGTTCCTGTAATTTTTTCAGGCGGCCGCCGAGGAATTTCTTGTAGACTTCGACGCCGGGCTGGTTGAAGGCGTCGACGTTGGCGTATTCGCCTTCGTAAGCGATGGACAGGCAGAGCATGAACATCAATTCACCCAGGTGATACGGGGTCAGGGCAGGCAGGATGTAGTTGGCACTGGGACGGCCGTCGCCGGCGAGGGCTTCGGCGTTGGAGCTGCGGGCCGCTTCCAGAATCTGGCTCAAAGGCAGGCCGCTGAAGGCAGCGAGTTTCGGGTATTCGTCATAGAGATGGGGAACCGTGACGTCGTCAGGCCAGTTTTCGATGGAGACGAACTGGACGACTTTGTCCTGCGGGCCTTCCTGGTGTTCCTGGGTCTGGGCGTGCATATCCGTCGTGCCGACGGCGACGATCGGCGTGCGGCCGTAGTTGACGACATTGCCCTGTTTGTCCAGGCGTTTGCCAAGGGATTCAGCCAGGAGCTGGATGTACCATTCGGACAGGGATTTCAGGTTGTCTGCATAGGGCATGAGGACTTCCAGGCCGCGGCCATGGTTCTTGCCGGCCAGGAACTTGAGGACGCTGTTGAGGAGGGCCGGGTTCTGCCAGATATCCGGATTCTGGCAGGCGTGGTCCATGTCGCGGGCACCGTCGAGGAACTGGCGGATGTCAAAGCCCGTGAGGGCACCGACGATGAGGCCGACTTCGGAGAAGACGCTGAAACGGCCGCCGACGCCATCGGGAACGTAGAAGATGGGCCAGCCCGATTTCTTGGCCAGGCCGTGGAGCAGCGTTTCTTTTTCGCCGCCGTCGTGGGGGTCCGTAACGGCTACCGTTTCCAGGGCGATGCCGGCGTCATCCATGGCCTGTTTGAGGACCATGTAGTTAGACATGGGTTCAATGGTCGAACCCGATTTGGAAATGACGACGGCCATGACCGTATAGTTCGGTTTGGTGTGGCTGTCGGCCTTGAGGAAATGGATGAGGCCCGTCATTTTATGGGAGTCAACGTTGTTGCCGGCAAAAAAGGCTTTCGGGAAGCCTTTGCGTTCTGCTGTGCTCTTGAGGTTCCAGAATTCGCCGCACTGGACGTCGAAGAGGACCTTGCCGCCGAGATAGGAACCGCCGATGCCGAGGAATACGACGGCGTCTACGCGGTTGCGTGTCGTCCGTGCCAGTTCTTCCAGGGCAAAGATGCGTTCCGGGCTGTTGATGTTGCCGTCTTCGATGTACGGCAGCTGCGGGAAGAGGACTTCTTCCGGTTCGCCGTCTTTCGAGAGATGGCCCGGCATGATGCCGGTCTTGCGCATATTCATAACGGCTTCGTGAGCCTTGGTGTAAACGGGTTCAAAATCCTTGACTTCTTCTTCCGTGACGGCCTTGGGACCATAAAGGTTGGTTACGTCAAAAGTGAATCCAGAACGTAATTTTAATTGGGTCATGTAAACTCCCTACCTTTCGATAGAATAATGTCTTATTCGCGTACGAAATCATTATATCATAAAACGGGGCGCACAGGCTACCTCCTGGACGGCGAAGGGCCCGATGTGGAAAAAGAGGCTGTCGCATTAAGACAGCCTCTTTTTACGTTGATCGTAGGTCGTTCATCGTTTGTCGTATGGGATTAAAAATATCAATCCATCGCGATGAACGATGAACTACGAACGAAAAACTTTTAAGTTGAAGGGGCCTCGCATGATGGCAAAAACCTTCGTGCGACAGCCTCTTTTGCTGTAGGGGCTCGCACGTGGCGAGCCCGCTCACGTAAATAGTTGATAACGGGATTCTTTCATATACCGACGGGCGCCCCACGTTGGTGCCCCTACAATACGACCCACGAGATTCCCGCAAGCGGGCCATGGGCAACCTCTCAGACCGCCTTTGGCGGCCAGCTCCCCTATGAGGGGAGCCTTGCGGCCTGCGAATTGCGATTTTGCCCTCAAAAATGGAGCATGGACTTGAGGAAGTTCTGGGTCCGTTCGTTCTGCGGGTGTTCAAAGACGTCTTCCGGTTTGCCTTGTTCCTGGATGATGCCGTCGGCCATAAAGATGACGCGGTCGGCGACTTCTTTGGCGAAGGCCATTTCGTGGGTGACGATGATCATGGTCATGTGTTCATCGGCGAGCTGTTTGATGGTCCGCAGGACTTCGCCGGTCAGTTCCGGGTCCAGGGCGCTGGTCGGTTCGTCGAAGAGCATGATGTCCGGATCCATGGCCAGGGCGCGGGCAATGGCCACACGCTGCTGCTGGCCGCCGGAGAGGCGCGACGGATAGGCATCGCGTTTGTCCCAGAGGCCGACTTTTTTCAGGAGCTCTTCGGCTTTGGGCATGATGTCTTCGGTCTTCATCTTCTTGACGATGCGCGGCGCTTCCAGGATATTGTCCAGGACAGTCATGTGCGGGAAGAGGTTGAAGTGCTGGAAACACATGCCCATGCGGCGGCAGATGGCCCGGACGTCGGCTGCCGGAGCGTAGACGGCACGATTGCTTCCTTCAGGCGTGCTGACCATGGTCTGGCCGTCGACGACGATGGAACCGCTGTTAATCGTTTCCAGCTGACAGAGACAGCGCAGGAAGGTACTCTTGCCGCTGCCCGACGGGCCGATGATGGAAATGACTTCCCCCGTTTCAACGTGGAGGGTGACGTCTTTCAAGACTTCGAGATTCCCGAAGCTCTTGCGGATATGGTCCATTTCAATAAAACTCATGATAATCCTCCTTATTCATCGTAAACGGCATAGCGTTTTTCCAGATAACCAAAGACCTTGGTCAGGATAAAGGTAAAGAACAGGTAGAAGACGGCAGCGACCAGGAAGGCCGTCGTGTCGAAGTCACGCTGTACGATGGAGCGCGTAATGCGCAGGATGTCGTTCATGGCCAGGATGTAGACCAGGGACGTATCCTTGAGGAGGTTGATCGTTTCGTTCGAGACCGGCGGCAGGACGCGCTTGATGACCTGGGGCAGGATGATGCGGCGCATGGTCTGGACGTAAGTCATGCCCAGGACTTTTGCCCCTTCATACTGGCCGCGATCGATGGACTGGATGCCGCCGCGGAAGATTTCAGCAAAGTACGCGGCATAGTTGAGGACAAAGGCAATGATGGCCGCCGGGAAGGCCGGCAGTTTCAGGCCGTCGATGATGAAAGGCAGGCCGTAGTAGATGAACAAGATCTGCAGCATGAGCGGCGTACCGCGCATGACGTAGATATAAGCGTACATAGCCTTACGCAGGATGGCGATCTTGGAAATACGGCCGATAGCCATGAGGATACCCAAAGGCAGGCTCAGGACGATGGTGATGATGAAAATTTTCAGGGTAATCTGCAGGCCTACGGCAACGGCAGGCACGATGTGAAATAAATAATCCATGTTGACTCCTTTTTGGACTTGATACATATACAGAGGCGGGGCTTCCCCAAAATCCGGTAACGGGCTCGCCACGTGCGAGCCCCTACGATTGGCGGATTGACATATATACAGTATAGGATTCACGCATATACGCAAGGCGGGCCGCCCTTTTGGGCGGCCCCTACATACGGTCCCCATAGGACCGTCGCGAATGCGAACTGCGAATCCCCGCTTACTGTACTTTAATGGTAATATCTTCGTTAAACCACTTCTGGGACAACCTAGTCATTGTACCATCTTCACTCATTTGTTTCAAGACGTCGTTGAGCTTATCCTGCAAGAGCGTATCTTCCTTGCGCATGCCGACGCCGAATTTTTCATCGCCCATCTTGTCGTCGATGACCTTGAACTTGCCCGGTTTCTTGGCCATGTAGTAGCGGCCGACGACGCTGTCGACGAGGATGCCGTCTGTACGGCCGATTTCCAGGTCCATGAAGGCATTGACGAAGTCACCGTATTTCTTGACTTCTGCCAGGGAATCCTTGAATTCGGCATTCTTTTCCAGGGCGTCGATGGAGCTGCTCCCTTCCTGGGTGCCGATGACCTTGCCAGCCAGGCCGGCCCG
The DNA here is from genome assembly GCF_047974155.1 of Megasphaera jansseni. NCBI lineage: Bacteria > Bacillati > Bacillota > Negativicutes > Veillonellales > Veillonellaceae > Megasphaera > Megasphaera jansseni. The sequence continues at coordinate 24,462 of NZ_JBHYRR010000029.1, forward strand.
GTCATTAATGGGCGAATCGGCGCGGACGACGAGGAGCTGGGCGTTATTCATATAGGGCTTGGAGAAAGCAATCTGCTGGGCCCGTTCGTCCGTAATGGTCAGGCCGTTCCAGAGCATGTCGACCTGTTTGCTCTTGAGGGCCGCTTCCTTGCTGTCCCAATCGATAGGCTTGAATTCGACCGGGATGCCCAGGCGCTTGGAGGCTTCCTGTGCCAGGTCGATGTCGAAGCCGACGAGCTGGCCGCTGTCATCGCGGAAGCCCATGGGCGGGAAGTTGTCATCGAGACCGATGACGATCTTGTCGGGCAGTTTCTGTTCTGCCTGTTTATTGGCATTGCCGCCGCAGCCGGCGACCATAGTAACGGCTGCTACAGCCAGGGTGCCCGCAGCCAGTGCTTTTTTCCAATTCATGTAAATTCCTCCTTACATCGTGACGTCGATGCCAAACCATTTTTCAGAAATCTTCTTCGACGTGCCGTCGTTGTGCATGTCTTCCAGGACCTTGTCGATCTGGGCCTTCAGTTCCGTATCGTCCTTACGCATGCCGACACCGCTGGGGATATCAGGATAGCCGACGTCGATGATGCGGAACGGCGCGTTGTTCTTCTTGATGAAGTACGCCGCTGTCGTCTGGGCGACGACGACGGCATCGATGCGGCCGACTTCCAGGTCCATGAAGGACGTGACGTTATCCGAATACTGTTTCAGTTCCTTGAAGGAATCGCGCAGTTCCGGTTCGGCTTCGATGGCTTCCAGGCCGGTGCTGCCCTGCTGGGTGCCGACAATTTTGCCGGCCAGGTCGGCCTTGCCCTGGATGGGCGAGTCGTTCTTGACCAACAGGATCTGCGGGCCGTTTTCATAAGGCCGGGAGAAGAGGATGTTCTGTTCCCGTTCCGGCGTGATGGACAGGCCGTTCCAGATGGCATCGATTTTCTTGCTCTTCAGTTCCGTTTCCTTGCTGTCCCAGTCGATGGGCTTGAATTCGACTTCCATGCCCAGGCGCTTGCTGGCTTCCTTGGCCATGTCGATATCGAAGCCGACGAGTTCGCCGCTTTCATCATGGAATCCGAAAGGCGGGAAGTTGTCATCGAGGCCGATGACGATTTTCCCCTTTTGAGCCGTCGCCCCCTTATCGGCCTGTTTGTCTCCGCCGCACCCGGCGACGAAAGTGGCTGTCAGAAGTGCCGCCATACCGGCAGCTGCGTATTTTTTCCATTCCATGATTATCGCTCTCCCCTTGAGATCATCTAGGCGTACCGTTGTGTACAAGCCTTATTTTACTTTATTTCGTTAAAAAGATAAAGGCTTTAGGGTATAAAAAATCGGCATGTCTCCATGCCGATTCATGCATACCATACATATAAGAGGCACTGTTAGTGGGCGCTGTCGTCATCGTCTGTCTCGTGGGCCTGCTTGATGCGGTCGATGATGCGCTGTTTATTGCGCTTCGAGAGGAACTGCAGGTGCACGGGCAGGACGGCCAGGCCCCCTTCTTCAGCTTCGCCCAGCTGGATTTCCTGCCAGTTGTCGCTGATGACGAAGATATCCTTATAGGGCAGGAAGATGAGGCTCCGTTCTTCATGGAACTGGTCGTCGTAGAACTCATGGAGCGACCGGAACTGACGGCGGACGATGAGGCCCTTCTGGGTGACGTAGCACATGACGTCGTCCTGGCGATGGATGCGCCACAGGCAGAAGGCCAGGACGGCCCAGTTGTCGAGGTGTTCGACCAGGTGCGCTTCCCCCGTCATGAGCCAGAAGAAATAGATGGCCACCAGGAGGAAGAGGCCCTTCATGAAGCCGGAAAACCATTTCGAGTTCTCATAGGCCGCCTCGACGGGACCACAGCGGAAATGCTTTTCCAGGTCTGCCTGTTTCATTTTCTCAGTTTCTTGCTCGTCTTCGGTGCCGTCTTGATGACGACGTTGCGGCCGTCCTTGACGACTTCCAGGGAGATGTCGCCGACGCCGTCCTTGAAGTAAGCCATCTTGATATCCAACAGGATAGAACCGACTTTTTCCTGGAGGTCATCGGTGAAGAACTGGCGGCGGAAATCCGAAGCTGTCTGCTTCTTGGCCGTCTTTTTGGCCTGCGGCTGGCGGACGCTCACTTCGTCGTCTTCCCAGCCCGTCGTTTCAAAGGTCGCTTCTTCTTCGACGCCCTGGAACATGTCTTCGATAGAGCGATTCTTGGGAATCTTATGTTTTGCCATGACAATCACCTACTTCTTTTCCATTTTATCGGATTTTTCCGATGCTTCGTGCATACTGTTCAGGGTAATCTTACTGAAGTCTTCTGGCGTCTTGTACGTCGCGATCTTCTTGAAGCCCACCCGCAGGCGGCCGCGGTAGGCGGCTACGACCTTGTCGTCGTGGTTCATTTCGGCGATGTAGATTTCCTGGCCGTCGATGCCGATGAGACGGAAATTGCCACTCGGCGAGATTTCACGCCAGCTGCTGGTCGCCCCGTCGAACATGTAGACGACGCCGGTGCGCAGGTTGTCGTAGAAGAACGTATCCGAGTCGTAGAAGACAGCGATGCGGCCGATGTTTTCTGCCTGGACGCGGATGCGGCGCGTATCGTAGTTGGCATCGGTCCGGTAGATACGGTATTTATTTTCATCGACCTGGAGCTTCATGTAGACGACGTTGGTCGCCGTCGAATAAGCGACGTCGACGATTTTGCTGTCGGCCGGGGCATCTTCGATAGGCGTATCGAGTTCGCGGTCCGGATAAATCGGGTTGTACTGGGCGATGTAGACGCCGTACTTGCCGGTCTTCTTGTCGCGGCCATAGGTGGCGAAGATAGCCAGGTTACGGTCCGGCAGCCATTCAAAGAAGGATACCTTGCGGCCGTGGAGATTGATGCGCTGGGGATCGTTCTTCTTGCCGGCTTCGTAAATAGTGACCCTGTCGTCGACGATGGTCGCCATGAAGCGCTTGTCATAGGAATAGAAGCTGCGGCCGTTCGGTTCCGTCCCTTCGCCCATGGCTTCCTGCTGATTCGTGCCGCCGATCTGGAAATCCGACGTCGGCGCGAACAAGACCTGGTCCAGATAGAGATAAACAGCAGCCTGGACGGCAATGCCGGCCAGAAAGACTGCAATGAACTTTCGTATTTTCATAGCCTGCCTCCTACTTGACGACGAACGCCGTCGGAATCATGCGTTCACCTAAGAGGTCCGCCGGTTTATTGATGACTTTGCCGTTATAATACAGCGTCGAGCTCGATCCGCCATCCAGGTTGGCCGCGATGACGGCGCCTTCTTCATACATGATATTCTGGATGTCGCGCAGTGTCGCCCCGACGGAATAGCCAGGCTGGCGGCCGTCGATGACCAGGAAGAGGACCGTACCGTCCTTGCGCTGGCCGATGGCCGTACGGGGACCGACGCCCCAGCCGCCGTCGCCATGGGTGATCATCTTTTCGCCGTTGACGATGAGGGCCGGCCCGAAGGAAATGCCTTCAACGACGTCTTTTTCTTTCAGTTCGGCCTTGGAGTAGTTGCCGACGATGAGGTTGCCGTCCTTGGTAAAGCCGACGAATTCATTTTCTTCCTCATCGGACGCATCCTGGCCGAGGAGATATTTGCCATCATGGAGGATGAAACCGTAAGGCTGGCGGCCCGTACCGGTCCCGTTGGCATCATAGAAGCCGCCGGCATTGATGGCCGCTACGGCGCCGACGCGTTCGGCAATGCCGCTGGTCGTGTCGCCTTTTTCATCCATATTTTCAGCCGTCGCGACCTGCACGCGATGCGGATCCGGGATTTCCAGGAGGAATCCCTTGAAACGGCTGGAATCGATATTCTTCAGGGTAAGTGTCGAGTCCGTCCGGGCTTTGAACTTGAACAGTTCCTGCTTCGGCGTCGAGCTGATGCCGCCCAGGATTTCGTCGATTTCTTCCTGCGAAAAAAGCCAGGTGATGTACTGGGGATGACGGCTCTTCAGGATAGCCCCGACGACGGTGCGCTTCAAGTTGTCGAACGGTCCGAAGAGGACGACAAACGGCGATGTCAAGGCGAAGAAAATGGCGACAAAGACAAAAAACTTACCGATTTCTTTTACGTGTTTCCTCATAAGTAACCTCGAAAATAATAAAGTTAGCGTTCTTCATACTGCGGCGTCGTGACGCGCTGCTTGAAGTTTTCTATATCGACGGCATTGCCGATCCAGATGCGCTTGACGGCATACGGGTTATCTCCGTACTTAGCCCAGCCCGGATCCATGGTAAAGGCCAGCTTGATGCCGGCCGCCTTCAGGGCATCGCCGGCGCTCTTCGTATAGCCGCCATAGGGATAGCAGAAATATTCATTGGTAATGCCCAGCTGTTCCTTGAGTTCAGCCTGGCTCTTCTTGATTTCATCGGCAAAGGTACGCCCTGTCATGTCCGTCGCCCGTTCATGGTGATAGCTATGAGACGCAATGGTCAGGCCGGCAGCCTGCATTTCCTTGACCTGCTGCCAGTTCAAGCGCGTCCCCTGATCCGTATCATACGTCGGCACGAAAACCGTCCCGGCAAAGCCATATTCCTTCAAAACAGGCATGACGATGCTGTACGTATCGGGGTAGCCGTCGTCAAAAGTGAGGACGACCGGCCGGACCGGTACGGGCTTGTTATGTACCATATAGTCGTAGAGCTGGTCCAGGGTAATGGGATGGAAATCATTGTCCTTCAAAAATTTCATCTGTTCCCGGAAGTGCGATTCCAAGAGGACCGCATCGTTATCGGGTACATCGCCGATCATATGATACATCAGGACCGGGATGCCCTGCTTGGGCACGGCCATTTCCACCTGTGGCTGCGAATCTTTTTTCGCAGTCGTGGCCGTATCGCCGGCCTGATTCCCAGGCGTACAGCCGGCCAGCATGAAGCAACACAGGATAGCCAGGAAGGCCAGTTTCCATATACGCAAATTGTACAGCCCCTCTCGTTAAGATTCTTCGTTATCCCGCACCGTCACGACGGGCAGCTCATCGTAATGACCGGCCAGGAACAGGCGGATGTAACGTTCGGCATCATCGCGGACGGCCTTGTCGGCTTCGATCGAATGGAAGCAGACATTGGGCGTGAGCAGGAATTCCGGCCGGGCAATCATCTTGAGCAGCATCGGGCTCGGATGTTCCATGGACAATACATCGAGGGCGGCACTGCGGATATGGCCGTCGTCGACAGCATGATAAAGGGCCGCTTCGTCCGCCAGGCCGCCGCGGCAGCAGTTGACGAACATGGAACCTTCTTTCATTTCCTCGAACTGTTCGTCCTGGAATATGTAGCGTGTCGTTTCGTTGAGCGGCATGTGAAGTGATACGACGTCGCTGGTCTGGAGAAGTTTGTCGAAGTCGACGGGACGGACACTGCGTTCCATCATGACCTTTTCACTGACAAACGGATCATAAGCCTGGATCTTGCATCCAAAAGCCTGGAGACGGGCGGCGACGGCACGGCCGACATGGCCAAATCCGACGAGGCCGATGAGATTGCTGCTGACACGGTGGATAGGCCAGGGCACAGACCCGTATTCCCAACGGCTGTTGGTGCGGATATCGCTCTGGTACTCCGGAAGCTGGCGGATGAGGGCCAGGATCATGGCACACGTATGGTCGGCAATATCGTCGACACAGTACGACGTATTGTTGATGACCATGACGCCCTTTTTCCGGGCAGCCGCCAAATCGACATTATCCGACCGCGTCGATAAGACGACGATCAATTTCAAATCGTCCAATTCTTCCAGAAGAGAAGCCGTAATCGGTTCGGATTTACAGATGATGACATCTGCATCTTCGAGCCTGTCGGCCAGTTCTTCTTCATCTCCGGGAGGACAATATTCAACGCGCGCTACATCGCGCAGTCTCTCTCCAAAATCATCTTCATCCTGACGTCCTGTCAAAACACTTATGTGATACATTATCACTGCCCCTTTTCTATAAACAAAAGATTTAGTCATAAAGATACACCTAATTATATACCATATAAAAGTCAATTATCAAGTCCCTGTGCCGTCCTTGACGGAGTTGTAAAAACTCTGCTATAATAGTTTCGTTATGGAAAGGTGTCCGAGTGGTTTAAGGAGCTAGTCTTGAAAACTAGTGATGCGGCAACGCACCGTGGGTTCGAATCCCACCCTTTCCGCCACTGCTTTAGGGGAGCAATGAGAAATATTTCTGAATGTTTCTAGTCGCTTAATCATGCGGATTGTAGGCGATTTTGATAACGAAAGAATGTTTCCCACTGCTCTTTTTTTGCACCCTTTCTGCACTTTTTTTGCACTTTTTTTGCTCACTTACTGCTCACTATTTTGGGCCAGAATCAAATACTGATTCGTTCGAGTTTGGCACGCGTTTCGGCCTTCATGTTCTCCGTGACGTGTGTATAAATCTGTAACGTCGTGTTGGGGTCGTTATGGCCGACCCGTTGCATGATTGCCTTTAACGGCACGTTCATCTCTGCCAGCATACTGATATGGGTATGCCGGAAGATGTGCGTGCTTATTTTTTTGCCCGGAATATGGAGTTTCCGCAACTGACGGTTGATGAATTGGATATTGTACGGCGCGCCCGAACGTGTCGTGAAGACGTAGCCCTTGTCATGGTAGGAACGGCTGATGCAATTCCCTTTACGTCCCCATAATTCCATTTTTTTGTTGTCGGCCTTGAACCAACGGAGAATAGCCAGCGACCGCTGATTCAAGTCCACATCACGATAGGAATAAATGTTTTTTGGCGTGCCGCGCTGTACTTCATCCCCATTGCAACGGCTCTTGACGATAGTCCCGTTGACGTTGAGCTGTTTCTTCTTGAAATCTATGTCCTGCCAGCGCAAGGCCAGCATTTCACCACAACGAAGCCCGGTAAGGCTGATAAATTCCATAGCCAGTGCCACGCGTGGATTGAGGATGCGTAATTGTTCCAAACAGTCTTTCAACTCCTGCCGATTCAAGAATTTGTTGTTGACCCGTTTCAGCTCGTCCGGCGTGGCCGGGCGGCGTTTGAGCTTGATAGCTTCAAAGTCATAGATATTGTCGATGTACCCGGCCTTTTTGGCATACCGCATGACGGCCTTGATAGTCGTCAGCGTGGACGACGAGTACGAGAACGACAGCTTTTCCTTGTAGTACATCGTCTGCACTACCTTTTCGGCAATGGCTGGCGTGAAGTCCACGAAAAGCAGACCGTCTTCCACGCCTTCCAATATGCGCTTGCAATACATCTTGTGATTGTTGTTTGTTTCTTCCTTGACCATGAGCGACGTACTGTCTACCCATTCACGGCAGACCGCTTCCAAGGTCATTGTCATAGCCAGCTCATTATGCTTTTCTTCATTGGTCGCGATAAGCTCGTTGAATTTTTCCATCAACATACTCGCGGCCATCTTCTGAGCATGACGGCTGTTGCTGTTGAGCGTGACAGACAAATGATACTTCTTGCCTGTCCGCTTGTCTGTAAATCGTTCACGATAGACATACCGTGTACCCTTGCTATTGATTTTCTCTTCACACCACATACATAGACTCCTTCCTATCCGTTTCCCATGTCGCCCCTGCTCGCTTCATGAAATCCATCAAGAAAGTTTTTCGTGGATGCGGTTATGATCTATTTCTTTTTGTCAGTACCACCAATACCCTTGATATTGGATTTTTCCAATAATTTGAACAGCGTTTCCTGTAAACTGCCAAGCGTTTTTGTATCGCCTTCCGCTTCCGCTTTCATCATCTTATCTGAAAGCGGCTTCATCTGTTCTAGGAGTTTCATCTGTATTCTTAAATATGCTTGATTTTCTTCTTTATTGAGTTTTCTTTCATAGTCCACTAAAGCATCATGGATGTTATCTGCCCACACTTTTTTCAAATCACGAAATACGTCACATTTGATTTGCTGATATATTTGCTTTAGGTCATCCTCTGTTTTGATATGAAAAGGATATTCCTCGCCCGGTTCGGTTATCTCGTAACGCCACCATGTCGAGCCTTCTTCTTTTAGTTCATATCCAACGTTAGCAAAATCCTGTTTTATCTGCTGTATCGTGGATAATGGGCTCGGCGTGTACCCCATTAATTCATCAATAGATACATGCAGGGTTGAAGCAATCATTGTTAAATTGGCTTCATTAGGCCAGCTTCCTCTTTCATATGTAGCATAACTTGAATAAGGAATGCCAGCGGCCTTTGCAAAGTCTTTTGCCTGTTTGTATCCGGCATTCTGTCTTAGACGTTTCAAATTGTCTTTAAGTGCCATGTAATCACCTGCTTTCACCCTAATAATACATCATCATAGATTTATAGTCAATAAAATACATGTATCCTCTTGACTTTAAACCATGTTCATGAGATAATAGGGCTGTGAAAACCTGTTTTTGAAAGGTGGTGAAAACATGAAAGCAGATTTGTATATTGACCCGGCGAAGCTAAAAATCGCAACAGCTCGTGCTTGTCTGAGCTTTCGTCGTTTAGCTCAACGGGCCGACTTATCGCCAGAAACAGTCACACGCCTCTATCGCAGTAAGTCTGCACGTTGTGTGACCACGGAAACGGCGGGGAAGCTGGCAAGAGCATTGAATGTTGACGTCCTTGATATTTTGAGGAGTGAAGAAAATGAAGGAAACACTTGATTTAGATTTGCTGGCCCGGCTGATTCCTCAACTCGTCGCGCTGGCGAAAAAACATTGGGCCTCGTGTGACTGGCAAGAAGGCGCGCCGACAGAAGTTTTTGCCGATAGCGGCTTTATTTGTATTCGATATGCCAGCGGCGCGTGGTATCACTACGACCTCGACCACGGCACGTGGTTCTGATTTGAAGCCCCTGCTCGCTTCATGGAATCCGTATGAGAGGAGTATTGAGAATGGATTTGAAAATAGTTCGGGTTGATTCGTTCGGACACGAATGGTTGCGGCCTCGTCAACTCGAGGAAAAGTACGGGTTGGGCCGCGTGACCCTCTGGCGGCTACTGTCAGAAATGCGGACGCGCCCAAAATACCGGCGGTCAATCATCGACCTATCCACCAAGCTACGCATTGTCCGGGATAAAGATTTTTTGGAATTTTTGTACAGTCAGAATAAACTTTACTTAAAAAAATGAGGTGATTGCATGAAAAATCAACAGGTATTTTTGCTAAACGTTTCCCGGCCGTCCATGGCAAGAGCAATTCGCCAACACTGCCTGCAATGCAGTGGCAACCAAACGGCGGAAGTCCGCGATTGTGTCGTGACGCGCTGTCCACTTTATCCGTACCGATTTGGATGCAAGCCGAAAGCGGCCTTTAACCGTCTGTCTAGGCGGTATGACCCGGTTTTTATTGAAGAAAGGAAAATTGACCATGACTAACTCTATTCTGCTCGACAAAATCACTGCTCGCATTGGCCGCTACGCAGACGCGTCCGAACGCGCGACCAATCCCGAACATCGCCGCTTTCTCTGGTACTTAATGACCGGGTCTTTCATCGCTTTTGCCGTCGCAAAACAGGCGAACGGCCTAGAAGGCTGGCGGCAGTCTATCGACGAACATATCGCAGTTTTTTCCGACCGTTTGGCAGACACCGACGTGGTGGGCGACAATCGTGTCGGCGTGTTGGCCGCTTTCGTAGCCTTCTTGCTCTGCAAGCTCGATCTGCTCGAAAATCAGCTCGGCCAACATGGCACGCAATCCATTGACGACGTATTCCGTCATCTTTTCTGCTAACAGAAAAAGCCGCTTCCGGGTGACGGCCCGAAAACGGCGGCAGGCAATACCATTGGCGTGGACGTTGCCTGTCTGCATTGTACACGAGAACAAGCCGTCCGTAAAGACGGCAGGTCATATATTTTCGCAGGTAGCGGCAGTTATGCCGCTTCCTGCATGAAAGGGGGAACTTATTTTGTACGTTTTTCAAATCCTCAAACAAGCTGGCGCAATCGGGGAAGGCCGGGCTATGACAAGCCGAGAGCTGATGCGGCGCACGGGCTTGACCCGTCGGGGACTGGTTCGCCGTGTTAACTGGGAAAGGAAGCGGCATCTGATTTGTTCGACGACTTCCGGCGACGGCGGTTACTATCGGCCAGCCAGCCGTGCAGATATTCAGCGTTTTCTAGCCGGGCAGGAACAGCTGATTAAGCGTCATGCGGTGTCCATGCGACTGGCCCGGCGGCTGATGCGGCGACCTTCAAATAATTGACGGGTGGTGGTTACATGAGTCAAAAAGGGCGCAACTGGCCGTCGTGGCAAGCTAGGGACAAAAAAGAAGGCGGCTTCACCTGTATCCCAAAATCAGTGGAAAACAGCCCTGCTTTTCAAGAGCTATCTGGCAATCAGATTCGCTTGCTTTTGCGCTGTTGGCGACGTGGCGACTATAGGGCCAATGACCCATCTCGAAAGCATTTGCCAAGGGATGATTATCCGGGAGTAGACAAGTACCGTCGCGATGAAGTTTTTTATATGGGGCTGGCTGTCGCTGTCAATTACGGATTATACAAGCCAACAAATCGGAAGTATTACACGGATATGAAGGCCCTCGAAAAAGTTGGCTTTATTGAACGGTTAAGCACTGGCAAAAAAACACAATCTCTATCGATTTATAAGCTGTCGGATAAGTGGAAGTCTTACCGCCCAAACGATTAAAATCTCATGTGCCTAATGGGAGAATAATGATTTCCCCTCAAAAGTCGACTAAATGGCTTGATTAAGCCATTAATAGCTATTTTTAATCATTCTCCAATTAGGTGAATAATAGCAGAAAATTTCAACGAAAATCACCTTTCATTCTCCGATTAGGAGAATAATAACACGAGTTAATACGATGGCTAAGCCATTCTCAATATCGTGTTACTTTCTCCCATTAGGCACATATATATAGATATACCATCTCCCCCGTAACTGAGATACGCTAATAGGGAGTATGTGAAGCGGTTCGAGTACACGGGGTATTAGAAGGCCACAATGACGTGAAGTCGGCAATTAACTTGTTGTAAGTGAAGTAATAGGGCTGGCTTGTTGGCTGGCAACTAGATCTATGTCGCGCCCCATAGATTGCAAGCACACGAAAAGCAGTCAGCATGACTAATAATCTAACAAATCAGACACCCTAAAAGGGAAACGGCGGTGACTGCCATATATACGGCCATCCTCATTGGATTCGGCAGGGCTGTGGCCGTCCTACTGGGTCAGCTTTCTGTCCTGCACGTCATCCTGCTATCCTTATATTTTTTAGGCCCTAAAGGAAGCACGGCCTATTCACATGTTTTTAGTGGCCCGATTTTCAGCCACTAAGCCACGTCCCCATGGATGCGGCTATTAGCAAAGGAGAGATAACATGATTAATACGAACAAAACGACCAACTATGAACCGTCCCTCAGTGCCAGTGCAGGACGTTCGGACAAATTCCACGAAGCAACAAAGCGGTTGAGCGATTACCTGTACAGCTTGAACCTGTCGCCAGAAGAAAACGGCACGCTCATTCATTTGCTGTTGGCTGAAATCTTGACGGCAGAACATGACGCGTTTCTGCACGGGCTTCTTCCCTCTCTCATCCATGCCGCTCGTTTAGGGTCGCTCGATGAAACGGCCACCAACAACGAAAAGGCCATCAAGGCCAAATCCGTGGCGAATAGCTACGAATACGGTTTTGGGGTCGGCGCGAACGTGGCCCTGTCGGGAACGGCCATGGATGCGGACGACCTGTCTATCAAGAGTGACTATGACCGTGGATTCAAGGACGGGTACTGTTTGGGCCGCAACGTGTTCAACAGTGACGACTTGAAACTATTAGACGGCGTGTACGAATACGAACAGTAACCTGCAAAGGACGGTCAACGGGCTGGCTACCTGTTGGCCGTTTTTCCATGCTGATTTGAGTATATTTACATAGTCAAACTCATTCCTGTTGGGGTATAATTAAAATAGAAGAAGCTCTATCTATGGCCGGAATGCCGTTACTATTTTGGTAGCTTGCGCCGGAGGTACTGACAGGGCTTCTTTGTTAGTACCTTAGTTTCCCGTGTATGGTATAATCAAAATATGCCACTTAAACGGCCTTTAAAATGTCTTTCATATCGGCCATGACAAATTATACCTGCCGTCGTCGTTCCATCAAAAGAAACGACTGTGACTGCATCAGAATGAAAAAAAACGCATTTTACGAGGTGAGCGACATGCATATCAAAGGACAACGGAAAAGCAACGATAAAAATACCCGGATCGTCGAGTCCATGTTTTACCGCTTCAAAGAAATTGAACAGGCTATCAAGGATGTTCGTATGGATCATAAAGATTGTGGACGTACAGGCCATGCATGGATAAACGACCCGACCGCCACGGCGGCAGTCGATAAGGCCACGGAGCTGAAACGCGTCATCCTGTCGGACGGCACGGAGATAGCCTATCCCGAACGCTGGCTAAAGATAGTCCGGGCCACCTATCAGCATTTGGACAGCCTGCAACAAAAGGTATTCGTCGTCCGCTACATCAAGCACCTGTCATGGAAAGAGTGTGTAGCCCTCAATATTTCAAAGGATACTTTCTATAGCCTGCTCAATGATGCGGTCATCTTTGCCAAGCTGGCGGCGTGCCAGTTGGGCCTCATGCGTGTGATTTGACGTGCCTTTTCCGCATCCACGTGGAAAATAGTAAATCCAAATTTTGGATATAGCTCTTGAAATCCGCCTTTTCCGCATCCACGTGGAAAATAGAGCAGATTCCCATTCCGGGAATTGGCAATCATCGCGAGATTTGAGAGGCCCTAAAAAGGATTCAGAGATTTTGGAGGCCCTAAAAGGGGAGTAGCGTTTTGCGACGCCGTGCGGACGCTCAATAACTTAGCACTTTTATCACCCTTAAAAAGCGATGAGTTATTTTTAATTTGCCTAAATCTGTTTCGACTGCTATAATAGTAGACAAATTAAAGGAATCGACCACCAGTGGACCAGAATGCGTCCGGGCTGAGGTGTTTATACCAGTAAGCCAGTGGTCGGTTCTTTTTTTATTTCCATAAATCGCATCGCCTTTTTAATACTACCGAAAGTTCCGACCCCTGTTCCGCATCCATGTGAAGCCAACAAAAAAGCACCAAGGAATACGCTCTTGATGCTGATAAAAATTTGCAGGGACGACATGGAATTATACCGGGTTGCACTCTTTCTGCACACTTCATAAAATACATAGGCGGAAACGGCTCAACCATGCGAATGTTCCACACTTTCCGCCAGTTTCCAAAAAGGGCTGTCGCACATGCGACAGCCCTTTTTAAGTGGTTAGCAGCTAATGGCTAGTGGCTAGCAAGAGCCCCAATCGGGGCCTTCTTTTACGAGTCACGAGTATCCTGAAGCGATGTTGTCAATCTGATTCTGAAGCGACCGGCGGGGCGCACTTTGGGCGCCCCTACTTCTTATGGAAAAAGTGCGGCGAGTCGCCCCATTGTCCCAGGCCGATGGTGTCGCCTACGGAGGCTACACGGGCGCTGAGGCAGTTCTTGCACTGATCCGGCACTTCGTCGACGCAGGGTTTATTGTCATATAAGAGGTACTGGGGCCGGTATTTTGGGACCGTGACGATGGGCATGAGGACGTTGGCCCCGGCTTTGAGTCCCAGTTCCCGTCCCAGGGGATGGAGAGCCTGGAGGGCCGTCGTAGCGGCGATGTTGACGTCAGGCAGGAAGAGGCGTGTGACGGCAATCATCTTGAGTCCCAGTTCCAGGCGGCGCTTCTTTTCTTCGGCGCTGTCCATGCCGGCAGCCATGACGTCTTTGCCGACTGGCGTGTTGTGGTGGACGACGTAAGGGCCCATGCCGATCATGTCGATGTCCATGTCCCGGTAAAAGAGGATATCGTCAGCCAAATCGCCCATCGTCTGGCCGGGCAGGCCGATCATGTCGCCCGTCCCGACCTGGTAGCCGATACGGCGCAGGCTGTCCAGGCAGTCCTTGCGGACCTGCCAGCGATGATGGCCGTCCTGGGGATGGAGCGTCGCATAGAGCCTGGGATTGCTCGTTTCGATGCGCAGGAGATAGCGGTGGGCGCCAGCGTCGAACCAACGGCGATACGTCTCTTCCGTCTGTTCGCCGACGCAGAGGGTCAGGCCCAATTCACCGTGGCTCAGGGCCTTGATGTCGCGGACGAGGCCTTCGACGTAGTCGATGAATTCTTCATCCTGCCGTTCGCCGGACTGGAGGGTCAGGGATCCGTAACGGTTTTCCCAGGCCCAGCGGGCCATGGCCAGGATATCATTGCGCGGCGTGTCGAAGCGTTCCACTTCGTCATTGCTCTTGCGGATGCCGCAGTATTTACAGTCTTTGATGCAGTAATTGGAAAATTCGACGAGGCCCCGGTAATAGACGACACGGCCCACATTGGCCGCCTTGACGGCATAGGCCGCATCATAGAGAGCCTGGAGTTCATCAGGATCGGTAATCGAGAGCAGCGCGATCAAATCGTCGCGGGTTTTCGGTTGTGAAATTGTCATAGACAGAACTCCTTTCAGGCCGCCTTATTCGTTGGCCCAATGAATCTTTTCAAAGAAAAGGAAGATGAGGCTCATGACCATGGCGACGACCGTAGCCAGGCCCATGCCCTTGAGCTGGACCGGACCGAGGACGATAGTCGCCCCGCTGAGGCCGGAAATCATGGTGACAGCCGTGAGGATGAGGTTCTTCGAGCGCGTATAGTCGACTTTCTTTTCGACGAGCATACGCAGGCCCGAAGCGGCGATGAAGCCGAACAGGAGGATGCAGACGCCGCCCATGACCGGTGTCGGGATGGCGTGGATGATGGCTGCGATCTTGCCGACGAAGGAAAAGAGGATGGCAAAGACTGCGGCCCCGCCGATGACCCAGGTGCTGTATACGCCGGTGATGGCCATGACGCCCATGTTTTCACCGTACGTCGTATTCGGTGTCGAACCGACCAGCCCGGACAGGACGTTGGACAGCCCATCGGCAAATAGGGACCGGTGCAGGCCCGGGTCCTTGATGAGGTCGCGGCCGACGATGTCGCTGGTGACGAAGAGATGGCCCAGGTGTTCGGCCAGGACGACGAAGAGGGCCGGCATGATCATCATGATGGCGCTGATATTGAATTCCGGCTTATAGAAAGTCGGAAGTGCGAACCAGGGCATTTCCTGGACGTGGGTCCAATCGACGACGCCCATGAAGAACGACAGGATATAACCGGCAATGACGCCGATGAGGATGGGGATGATACCGATGAAGCCCCGGCCGAGGACGGTGGCCAGGATGGTGACGACCAGTGTGAACGTCGAGATGATCATAGCCGTTTCATTGGACATGCCCTGGACTTCGCCCATATAGCCGGACATATTCATGGCCAGCGGGGCCAGTTCCAGGCCGATGATGGCTACGATGGAGCCCATGGCAGCCGGCGGGAAGAGGACGTCGATCCACTTGGTGCCGACCTTGTCGACAATGGCCGCCAGGACCATAAAGGACAGGCCGAAGACGATGAAGCCCCCCTGGGCGTCGCCATAGGACATGCCCGGCGTCGAGCAGACGGCCAGGACCGGCGAAATGAAGGCGAAACTCGAACCGAGGTAGGCCGGCAGGCGCCATTTACAAATAGTCAGGTAAAGGAGCGTGCCGACGCCGTTCATGAACAGGGCCGTCGCCGGGTCGACGTGGAGCAGGAACGGGACCAGGACCGTCGAGCCGAACATGGCAAAGAGATGCTGTAAACTCAGGGGAATCGTCGGCAGGATAGGCAGCCGTTCTTCCACATGTATAATTCTTCGTTGTTCCATAAAATCAAAATCCTCCTAAAATCAATGCCGTATAAAGGGCGGCCGCAAGGCCTGCCGGGCCTGATGGGCGCTCATATCCTGCGCCTGGGCCGCGGCGATGTAGTTATCGTAGCTGACGCGCAGCAGCAGCGATGCGGAAATCAAGTTCAAAATAAGGGACGACCCGCCATAGCTGATGAAGGGCAGCGGAACGCCGACGACGGGAAAAAAGTCCGTGACCATAGCCATATTGACCAGGCCCTGGCCGCCGAGAGAAAAGGTGATGCCCATGGCCAGGAACATACCGAATCGGTCCTGACAGGAACCGGCCGCCTGGATGCCGAAATAAATCAGGGCGAAAAACAAGAACAAGACCAGGATGGCCCCCAAAAAGCCCCATTCCTGGCAGAGGATGGCATAGGCAAAGTCCGTATGGGCTTCGGGCAGATAACTGAACTTGCTGATGCCCGTCCCCATGCCCTGGCCCCAGACACCGCCGGAGCCGATGGCGATGAGGCTCTGGCTTATCTGATAACCGATGGTCTTCTTGTATTCATCAGGGTATATCCAGGCCCGGATGCGGTCTTTCTGGTAATCATGACCAAAAAAATAAAAGGCCAGGCCCAGGGCAGCCAGCGTCACGACGATAGAAATACCTAACTTCCACCACGACCAGTGCCGGTCATAGAGCGGAATACCGCTGCACAAGAGCATGAATGCCGGCGGTACAAAGAGCACGATAGCCGTGCCGGCATCCGGCTGGAGCAGGATGACCACAGCCAGGAAGAGGGCTGGCAAGAGGCAAATCAGGCCATAACTCTTGAAGAGCTTCTCTTTTTTCAATAACAACGGCGCCAAATGCTCGATATGCCATTTTTTAGTGAACCGTTCGACGACCGTTTTCTGGTCGCCGTGACATTCCCAAAAGAAAGTCAGCGCCGCAGCCGTACAAATGATAGCCGCCAGTTTCGCGAATTCCGACGGCTGGAAAGACACGGCACCATATCCCAGCCAGCGCTGTGCACCGTTGACGGTGATACCGACGACCTTGACGGCAAAGAGCAGCAGGGCGCTGATCAGGACCAGCGTACCGCACCAGCGGCGCAGCCACTGATAGCCCAATTTCCAGACCCCGGCAGCCGCCAGCAGGCCCAGGACCAGGAAGCCCACCTGCTTCAAGAGATAGCCGTAAATGGTACTTCCGCCATCGAGGACAAAGGTCGAACTGAGGATATTTTCCATACCGATGACAATGAGGCACGAAAAAACCCCAACCAGCCAGAGGACATTAGTCCTCCGGTGCCGGGTCCGGACTGTCAATCTGGGTTTTAACATGAGCAATCACTTCCTTGGGACGCGTAGCGACACAATGGAAAATAGGCTGTCCCTTGGCGCTGAACTTGGCTTCATATTCCGTCATGGCTTCATTCAAAATCGAACTGTTATGGAGATCATACGTCACTTCTGACAAAGGCCAGCCACATTCCCTGAATTCATCGAGGGTGAAATCGAAGAGGCCTGCATTATCGGACTTGAAGTAAATCTGGCCGCCTTCCCGGAGCAGCCGTGCATAGCGGTCGAGGAACCCGCGGTACGTCAGGCGCCGTTTGGCATGGCGTTTCTTGGGCCAGGGATCGCAGAAATTGATGAAGAAACGGTCCACTTCCCCTGGGGCAAAAATATCTTCCAGGCGGGCTACATCAAAGCGCAGGAGCTGGACATTGTCCACTTCGGCAGCGGCGCACTTCTTGCCCGCATAGTAGAGGACGCCGACCTGGATCTCGATGCCGATGAAATTGACATCCTTATGGATCTGGGCCATCTGGGAAATGAAATTCCCCTTCCCCGTCCCCAATTCGACCCACAGCGGCGTATCGGGGTTCTTAAAGAGGGACCGCCATTTCCCCTTATAGCTCTCACAGCTTTCCAAATGGAGAAAATCACTGTAATCCTTGATAGCCTCGTCAATCCACGGTTTTCTTCGTAAACGCATGTTGCCTCCTTATAAAAATAATCCATCGTACAAGAACCCTTCAGACCTGCTGTACAAGCCGAAGGGTTCCATGACTAACTTTTTCAGACTTATTTAATTATAAAAAATGTCGGCGCCGGTGTCAATAAAAACCCGGAAGTTTGACACTTGCTCCTTACTTCATTGAATAAGAAATCCTATAACCAAGCCATTGATAGCTATTTTTTTCGT
>NZ_JBHYRR010000002.1:0-661 GCF_047974155.1 Megasphaera jansseni
AAATAACCGCCAACGGTGTCCTACACTGTTGGCGGTTATTTTTATGTTTATCTCCCCTCTCTATCTGAAGTGGGTTTTCTTGCGTTCAGTCCCCTTGCGGGGATTATGCCCTTATAAGTCGACATCGCCGAAAACTACATCGACCGCATGACGGGCGAGTTTCAGTCCCCTTGCGGGGATTATACCCTTATAAGTTGATGAAGGTACTGTAATGATAGCAACAAAAGAAACTATTATGTTTCAGTCCCCTTGCGGGGATTATACCCTTATAAGAGAAAAAGAAGACTTTATAAATAGTTTTGACGAATAAAATAAAGTTTCAGTCCCCTTGCGAGGATTATACCCTTATAAGCCAGTCTAAGTTGTTCCTTATTGTGGGAACAGTTTTTATGGTAGTTTCAGTCCCCTTGCGGGGATTATGCCCTTATAAGATGATAACGCCTGATATTGAGGATGCTATCGCAGTGGTATTGTTTCAGTCCCCTTGCGGGGATTATACCCTTATAAGGAATTTCCCCACGACAAATTCATTGGTATTTTTAGTACGTTTCAGTCCCCTTGCGGGGATTATGCCCTTATAAGCTATAGAATTTCATGTTTCTTTGGAGTTCTTGAATACTAACGTTTCAGTCCCCTTGCGGGGATTATGCCCTTATAAGTT
>NZ_JBHYRR010000002.1:755-138821 GCF_047974155.1 Megasphaera jansseni
TAAGTTAAGCTCAATTCCTTTCCTTATTTTATCCACTTCTTGTTGTTTCAGTCCCCTTGCGGGGATTATGCCCTTATAAGTTAAGCTCAATTCCTTTCCTTATTTTATCCACTTCTTGTTGTTTCAGTCCCCTTGCGGGGATTATGCCCTTATAAGAGGATATGAGAACATCTCTTGATGGTTATCATACTCATAGCGTTCAGTCCCCTTGCGGGGATTATGCCCTTATAAGAGTGATACCTTTTACATTATATTTCATGATATCATTCGTAGTTCAGTCCCCTTGCGGGGATTATGCCCTTATAAGAGTTCAAACGTATCATTGATGACGTTGAAGATGATTTTAAGTTCAGTCCCCTTGCGGGGATTATGCCCTTATAAGAGAGTCTTATATAATAAGATACTTAAAATTAAATCTATCAATTCAGTCCCCTTGCGGGGATTATGCCCTTATAAGAGAGCGCCCCCTGTCAGCGGCTTAGCCATGCGGGTTCAAAACCCGGTTTTCGGGGGACTACCTTGAGAAGCCTTGTTTTCTGTGATAATTTCTTTCATAATATCCAGAAACCCGCTTGTTTATTGATGCGGGGCGGATTTTCTATTTTCTGGCTTCTCCATGTTTATAGTATACCACGAAAAGATGGCTTAATAAAGGCATTTATCGGCATTTTTTCAGGAAAAAAGATCAGGCGGATTTCACGATTTCAGACTTTGTGAAAAATCCCACCTGCATTTTTCTCTCTTCTTCCTACTTTTTCTGGCAAGTGACGGTTGCCAGATTACGATATACTATGTCCTGTAAGAAGCACTCAGCCCTATGAATTCTGTGAAAGGAAGTGAATAATATCATGCTGTATGATCTGATGAGCAGTCTGGAAGCCCTTTTCCATGAAGTATTTGATGATTAACTGCTGTATGTATCTATAAGGAGGTGAGATTCATGGACATTGATGTTTACGTCGATATTGATATTTACTAAGCGGATTCGCTACTACTTTTTTTGATTTCTTAAAGGAGGTTTTTCCTATGCCATTTTTCCTCGTTCCCTTCGTCGGTTCTGCCGTCACCACGGTTGCTGAAGCCCTTGCCTTGGAAGAAGTCGTCATGTTTGTCGCTGGAGCCACTGCCGCCCGGAGTGTGCTTCATGGTCAATCTGGCCAGACAGATGATTCTGCTTCCGTTCTGAGTTCCCATTAATAGGATGTGATAGATGATGTCGTTATTTGATTTGGTCCTGCTTTCTGTCCTTGACGAGGTTTTCTCCGATGATGATTGATACTGGTCTGTTTAAAGGAGATGTTATTTATGCCTTGGTTCGTCGCTGGCTTTGCCATCATGGTTTTTCTTACGGCTGCTACAGATTCCCGTTCGTAAAGGAAGTTGATTTCTATGATTGAATTGAATAAGGGTAATAAAAAATGACCGCCAATGGTGTCTTTACACTGTTGGCGGTCATTCTTATCACTGCACTTCTATCTACTATTGTACTTTTGACAAGGATTTACATCCAATGATATTGCCGCTTTCATCACGAATAAAGTCAAACGGCACCAGCAAATCGTCGCGCTGGCCCTTGCAGGCTTTAGCAACGATTGTCGATACTAAATAATAGACACCTTCTTTCGGTTCCGGTAAATCCTGTACTTCGCCATACGAGGTATGATAGATAGCAATATTTCCAATATATCCGCAAAGTTCTTCTTTCACCTCACACCGCGCGCATTGGCCTGAGGCTGGGATGAACACTTCTTTTTTTCCCTCAGGTATGATGCGGACATCATGAGGTGTTAAATTAATGAATTTCATAGAATCACCTATTTTTTCCCTTTCACGACATCTTCTGCGGTCGGCAATATGCTCCGCAGCTTGAAGCGTTCATCGACGCCACCTGAGATGGAACCCTGGTTTACGCCTTCACACATCGTAGCCACTCGTTCGTTCCAATTGGAAAGTTTCGTATGGTTCCAATCCAGCATAAGAGCCAGCGTATCCAATGACTTTTTATATTCCTGATAAACTTTCTTATCCTTTCCAAAGCACGATGATACATAATCAGCAAAAGCTTTTAAGAACGGCGTCGTATCAGCAACATCTTCTGAAGTTTTCCAGGTATCCTTATCAAACAGTGCCGTATAGCGTCCGCCACTATCTAAAGAGAGATTGGCTTGGATTCTGACACTGCCCATGCCCAGGGATTTCCCCAACCCCAATTTATAGACGATATCCTGGTTAGCATTGCCTAATTGAAAGACTTTAAGGAAGGCACCCAATTCAACAGCTGTCAAATTGCGGAAATGAATCTTACCCGTAAAGACATTATTTTTAGTTAAAGGATGGATTTCATGCGTATGCTGCTCTAACCCTTTTGAATACGGAGTCCGCCAGTCATTGTTACCGATTTGCTGATGCCAGTACATCTTATATCCTCTGACTTCACCAGCAGCCGGGCTGTCCCAATGAGCCGGCAGCTGCCTAGATTGTTTCAAATAAAGCTGATACGATGTCGGATTCGCCTTCATCAAAGGGATAACATAGTCCTTGCAGGCATAGGAAGGAGCTGATTGAAGTTGTGCATCTTCAAAAGAAACGCGGCCAGCCCATAAAGCTTTTCGGCCAAAAACAGCATCGGTAAAGTCAACGATATTTTCATCTTCCAAGCGATCATCGATACGGTCGCCGACGGATTTGCGATAAGGAATACGGAACCAGCGGCCATGACCAAAGGCCTGGACTTGATCATTTTCTAGAACGAAGTAGCACGGTGCCAAAAAGTCAATATCTTCCCGATTGGCAAAGCGTCGGGCCTCATCACCGCATTTTACATTAGTATTCGGCTTCCTATCCTTAGTTTTATTTATTAAATCGACACCTCTGCGGTTCTTGTCATCACTATAGTCCTGGATAACAGATTCAGGAACGGGATATTCAGTCTGCCAATCCGGATTATAAAGATAACGGATATTTTCCTTGGGATGATCTTTTGATGATTGCTTACCAGTTAAAATATAGGCAGTACGGTCTTTATCATACCAATCAACACGAGATACTTTGCCAATTTTTTTCCACTGTGTCTCATATTCATCCATAGAAATATGACCTTCTTGGCATGGAGAAATATAGTAAGCCCCATCCACGCTCTTATGGAATAAGAATCCTGACTTGGTATTCTTGGCGTCGATACGTTCACCATTTTTCCCCCTTACTTTTGTCGTCATCCGAGATACATAGTAATCGTGCAATTCAGCTATCTGACTCATACTCTTAGGCGCCATCAGGCAACGGAAGTACAGGTGACGATCCGTGAAATCTTCATTCCGCCGCATCGCTCCAGCCGTAATAATCTTAAAAAGACTGCGGACCATCCCGCGCAACGTACTACCGGGAATCATTGGTTTACCAGCAGGCGAAAAGAATTCTGTCCCTTCTCCAGCTCCTACAAACAGAGGCGTCAAATTTTCCAGTCGTAAGTTCAAGGAACCGCTATAAGTTTGCTGTCCATGGATATAATCGCGATAGGCAGACTGGCATTCTTTCTCTGTCATATGCTGCCAATCATGCTGCGAATCCATAGGCGATGGCAGCACAGCATGTACCATAGGCACGAAATTATAAGGGGCTGTTGCAATCTTGTCGTTTCCTTTGGAATAGGATGAGGAGCTTCGGTACTTGCTACGCTGGGCCAGTTTTTCTGTTTGCTGTTTACTTTTCTTGGCCGCAGCTTCATCCTTTTCTTTTTCTATAGCCTCCACTTTTTCCTCACTAATTAGATTAAGTCTTGCTAATTCTTCAGCTAAACTATTTCCCATTTTAATGCCCTCCTTCCGCTGACGTAATTCTGACAAAGCGATAATCAGTATAACCGGCCTGGCCGGTCATTTCATCGGCTGTGATATAATTTCGCGTTACTAAACCGTAATAGCTTAGCGAGGAATCATCACAAGGCAGGGTCATTGTAAGGAAACGTTCACTGTCACGCAGCGTGATATATCCATCAGCCTGTCCCTGTTTTTTGCCAAAGAAACGGGATAAACTATCTACATAGGAGTTCCCTTGTCCTGCCCCGTCATGTACATATCGGCCACGGTACCGCTGCCCTTTGCGGACCAGATGGATTTCTTCACTTTCATTAAAAACGCGGATTTCCAGAATCTTATCTTCATCTAATTGGGTACCGTCAGCCAGTTGTATGACCTGATTTTTCCAAAGTCCCCAAATGATACGATGACGCTGCCAGCATACAATGGTAGCATCTGCTGTCAAGTACTGTTTTAAGAGGGTATCCAAACTATTTTCACCATTAATAGGGATTTTTTCTACATTTCCATGTTGTATATGCAATGGATTTCTTGCTAAATCCATGTCGTTCATATTTCATGCCTCCTCACTGATGTTGAACCAAGGCACTGGCAAATGCTTCCAGTTCTACAGAATCACCTTGAACCACCTTACCGTTGTCCGTAATTTTCCATTCTTTCAAGGTATTTTCATCCTGATAATATTGAATGGTCGCCGTAAGGCCTTGCAAATACCCGCGCCCTACAGATTTGTCACCGCCTAAAGCCACATTGCCGGTCCATAAATCTTTCAATAAAAACAAGGCCATACCTCGTTCCCAGTCCTGGCTTTCATCAATCGTATAGCGCAAGGTAACAGTCGGAATTTTCTTGTCTTTTTGCCATAAGGCCTGTTCTGCAAATAATTTGCTATCCATAGTACTTCCTGTAAAACGGTCGATGGCATTACGGGTCTGTTTTTGCGGTGTTACATCTTTCGGCTGGATATAAACTTCATCGGTCATAAAGCGGCTCTTCTGCCTATTTTCTTCTGTTGAGCAGCCCATTAATTTATCGAATTCCTGATTCAAGAGCTGAGTCTTTCCCATAGCCCGTAAAATATACATGGCCTGATGCCGGAGGACCCCTTTGACGGAGGTGCCGGGAATTAAGTAATCGCTGCCACTCTTCATGGGGATAGCATGAATTTTATTCTCTCTATCAGCATCCGTCACTTCCTTGTTCCGTACTAATAAGGAAGTTTTCAAAGCAAATTGTCCGGTAACGATAAAAGTTCCTTTAGGCTGAAATGCTTTCTTTTCTCCCTTTACAACCTGTGCAGCAGGCTGGCGTAAAAGCCATTTCTTTACATCCGAAAATTGGGTCATATCATAAACGCCCGCTTGAATATCCCGCACTGAAACGCGTCCAAACCCCTTTGTCGTCAAAGCCCCCAGGCGGATTCCCACAGCTAGTCGATTGACTAAATCCTGGATGACCTTCTTCCAATTCGGCAGTACTTCCACTTGATAATCTCTGACAGTAACTATCATATGAAACTTTCCTGCTGCTTTATGCTGTGGCGTACTGCGTTCAATAGCTTCGTAATTATATTTTTGTCCTTTTTTAGCCGTTCCCGTATCAGGGTCAATGCATACGCCATCCCGGACAACAATTGTGGTATCCTCTAAAAGAACATCTGAAATTATAATTGAACTCTGTAAACCTGCTTCCTTTCCATTCTGACCGATATATCCAAATAAGATTTTCGCAGCTTCCGGATTTTTCCCATGAAGCATATGTCGCAATACGCCGGTAATAGAAGTCCCTGGAATAAAAGGATTGTTATTCTGATCCTTTAGTACATGGATATCTCTTTCTGGTTTATTTTTTTCTGATTTATTTTTATCTTGGCCGCTTCCAATCAAAAGGGGAGAATCTAATTGTAAAGTCCCTTCGATGAGAATCTGATAACGTATTTGTGCTTTATTTCTGTTCCCCATATTAGTCCGCCTCGCTTTCCCGGTTTCTCTGTACAGCTCGTTTCCGTCCATGGCGGAAAAACCATAACCAATATTCATAGAACATGTTGTCTTTCAATGTGCTGTCTTCCCATATTTTGAAATCAACTTCTTTGGCTAAGGCAGACGGAATAGCGTTTTTTAATGCCTGCAAAGATTCCGGCCGCTCAAATGGCATCGGTGCACTACCCGACAAAATATCCAAGAGCTGTTGCTTCTGAAAACGTAAATCCTGGAGATGATTCTTCATCGGACTGCCGTCCCGTACATCACTGTGTATCCGTTTATAAAAACGGTCACGGATATGTTCCACTTCATTGCGATTTCCAAGCCAGGATTCTAATCGTGCAAAAGTATGTGTCATAGATTCTTTCGACGGAAACTCTAACTGATTTACATCTTCAAAGGCCTGGATTTGCAACTGTTCAGCCAATCGTTTTTCTAAAATATGCCAAACAACCTTCTTGACCTCTCCGGATTGCATAGTATAGGCTTCTGCCTTTTTTTGTGTCCCTTCATCTTCAGAAGCTAAGGCCAAATTTTTATGCTGCCAAAGACGAATCTGTCCAAAACCTTCTTCCGTGCGGCTTCCGACGCCGCCATACAGGCAAAGCTGCAACAGGTGCTTATCCTGATCCGTCCATGCCGATTTCTTACAAAGTTCAAAAACCGTTCCCGCTGCCAAAGCTTGCTGCTGAGGCCGATACATAGCCCAAATGCCGACAAAGTTTTCAATACTCTGACTAGCCCCATAGACAGCTCCTAAATAAAAATCATCGCTTTCTGTCAGCTGATTCATTTTATCAACAACGCATTGCAAAACCGCATCTGCCTGAGTGGCATCGCCAAAATCGGGAATAAGCGGGGTATCAAGAATTAAGAAAACATGTTCTTCTAAGGGAATATCCGGCAAATCCTGAATGTCGGAAAAATTAATTTCACATTGCCCATATTGCGTATACTTAGAACGACCCAGGCGCGTAACGAACTGCTTTTGTTCAAAAGCTTGGACAAAATCTTGCAAATCAGCTTTATCGCCTACGACAGCCCCACAAAATACTTGGTGAGCATCGATGGATTCATAAGTGAATACTTTTCCGTCCTGACTATGGCCACCTAATCGTTCACTTTCAGAAGAACGACTCATGTGAAATCCCATACTGCAATGAACCGTAACCGGATGAATCATATTATCTGCAATCCAAGCCAATCCCTTCAATCCTTTATAGCCGGCTGCCGGAGCATCCTGCAATAAATCCATAATAGGACGAGCGGCATTTTTATCTTTAGCTTTCATCAAAGATAAAGGAAGAACAGCAGCCCTGTGTCCCTGAACGAAGGGATTGGCCTGTACGAACCGCAATTTTTCAAAAAAGAAACGGCAAAAGTCCTTATTTCTTTCTGCGTGTTCTTTTAATTGTTTATTCTGGATATACTTGCCCGCCAAGACACCACGCAAGACAGTACCACTAAAGGAGTCATTGCACGAGGTAACAATGCGGGAACTCCCCGCTCCAGTAAGAACGACTGGCGACAGTGTTTTTATGGTAACGTTTATAAGATTCACGACTGATTCCCTCCTTTACGAAAAGCCTGATCAATCAAAGCATGTTGTCCGTCCATTTCACATTCAATCTGGCCAAAACCACGATTCCGATTGGTCCCGGCACGGCGTAAATTTTGGAGGGCTAACGCTAAAGCCTGTTCATGAATTGCAGAAGCATTTATGAGCGACACCGTACCTTTAAAAGTAATCCCCCGATTCAGGACGCGTATATTCCGCAAGGAATGGTCTTTGGCAATCCCCGTCTTTTCATCATTCCCCGTCTTTTCATCAATCGCCGTCTGGAAACGCAAGGAAGTATAATAATCCAGGACATTTTCCGGACGGATGGTATCTTTGAACGTAGTCTGCAAGACTTGCCAGTCTTCAATCATCTTTTCATAATCAGGCAAATGAAAGTCTGGAATGATGAGACGCACCGGCGAATCGCTCACATGGTGAAACAACTCATCGACTGTTCTTTGGGTAAGAAAAGGCTGTCCACATAAAGCAGCCATTTCAGAAACTTCCAAGGCACTTTCATATAGCAGGCCGCGCAAGCGCTTCCCTGGAAAGTAAGGAAGACCATATTTATCATGGACAAGGTCGGCATCGACATTGACATCAGCTTGCCCGGAGCCCAGGCATAAAGGTGAAATAGTACGAATCGTGATAGTATAATTTTCCATGAACACAGCCTCCTTTAACCTGCAAATTCTGGAATATAGTCCATCATTTCAATGGCATCTACATAGGGTGTTTCCAACGGAGCTCCGGCCACACCATACCAAAGCTCAGAAGTATAATTTTCCCATTGCGGGATATCCGGCATAAGCAGATCTTGATGATGCCACTGTTCCATAAAGGTATGGATATCTGCTTTCCCATGCTGAAGGACGAAGCGCATCCCTTTGACTTTACTGCTGGGCAGGGCATCGCGAAATGCTGAAGCACACTGGATTAGAGCCGCTAAGGCATGTTTATCTGTATCATCATCGACGCGATAAGGACCAAAATGCATATTTCCCAAAGCCCCGGTGTATTCATTCTGCCTAATCTGCGATAATTCCGGAGCCTGTTCACCATGAAGAATCGCAAAATCCAGCCAGCACGTCGATGCATCATCGCGCGACTTCGCTTTGGCCGCATCACATAACTGCTCTGCCAGCTGATATCCTCGGAAAAAGGGGTATGCTGTCGGCAAGATAGCCACACCGGCACAAGAAGAAATCTGCTTTGAACCGCCTACAGTCAGAATCCCTAAGTCCTGATTCATGAAATCCATAAACCGTTTTGCATAGGTAATGGCCATTTTGGCAGGGCAGACAAAGGTAACATCATCACCGCCTAAGATGAGCGGTCGTATGGGTAAATCGTTATTCTTCAAATCGAGGAACTCTTCATACCCCGAATATTCTTTCGTAATTGTATCTAACAAATTGGCAAAAGCTTTTTCAGTCTGTTCCTTGACTTCCCGCGACAATTGGCTTCGTTCCGCTAAATTCTGACATTTGCTGAAACGAACACCCATCTGATTGCCGTCAATATGGACAATGGCAATATCATTTTCGGTTTCCCGCTGCCCCAGCTTATCCAGTTCCATAGGGAAATGATAAACCCCGCCTAGCTGTTCTTTGAACTTGCTTCTCAATTCTTTATTGGCCTCCATAGCTGCTTGGGTCTTGGCTCGTACTTCTTGCGAGAAAAAACGGGGCGTCTTATCAATCCAACCTTCTGTATCATAAAAGTTAGCCGCTTCTCCATTGATGTCACAGGCCAGGGTCAATCCGGTATAAGGAACATTGACACGAGGAAATACGGTGTTCTGGTTCTGCTTCAACAGCGCATACATTTGATTCAGACTTGTCTGGAAATTTTCCGATGAAGATAAGTCAATATCGCCAATGGCGGCACCGGTCTTCAACCCCGGGCAATCGACTAATAACTGCATCGTAAAAGCAGTGACGATATCCTTGCGGTAATCTTTTTCTTTCTTACGGAAAAGGAGCAACGCATTGCCACCGCCAATAT
Organism: Megasphaera jansseni; assembly: GCF_047974155.1. NCBI lineage: Bacteria > Bacillati > Bacillota > Negativicutes > Veillonellales > Veillonellaceae > Megasphaera > Megasphaera jansseni. The sequence continues at coordinate 10,124 of NZ_JBHYRR010000002.1, forward strand.
AGGCAACATAGCAGTCAGCAGGCAGTACTTCGACTGGTTCAGCTGCCGTTTGCCAAGATGTAAAATCAACCGAACTGATTTCATACTTATCCCGATTTTCAGGGCTTAACACCTTGCCTAAGAGAATATCTTCAAAAATATGGTCTACTAAATAAGAAGCACCGATATTGGTTTTCAGCGTATTCCCAGAAAAAATATATCGCTGAATCGACCGGGTATCAAACAAAATAGCTTGCTCACTCATATGATTCCCTCCTCATATCATTCAAAAATCCGGACGCGAACAGCCCCCATACCTAAAGCTGTTTTTATTCCTATACCGGTATAAACAGCACATTGCAGTAAAGCTGCGGCTAAACAATTCACATCCTGGTTTCCACAGAAACGGATGCCTAACTTTCCTGCAAAACCTGGTACAGACCGTCCTTCCAGATGAAATAAAGCCGTATGTAAATCATACTGCCGAATAACCGTATAATAGCCTAACACCTGAGCGGTTTCTGGTTCCATGGGTATTGATATCATCATGGGCCATCGCAGCAATACACTTTGATATAAAAGCGGTAATTCTGGAAACAGTACATAAGAACCTTGGCGTTTAAAACTGGTAGTCGTCAAAAAAACGATTTCCGCGCCTTTCGGTTTCTTTTTGAAATGCAATAGCTGATCAAAAGCTTGTTTCCGGCAAGAAACAGGACCTAAGTGAACGGCATACCCCTGTTGTTTCAGATACAGTTCAGGTGACATCTGTAAAGCATCGAGAAAAACGGCTGCGACTTCATCATTCAAAGCACCTATACGCCACAATGACGTGTTATTTTTTTCATTCCAGAGGATGCTTTGGCTATAGAGTCTCATCCCATCTTGATGAAACGCATTGGCAACATCCGGTGGAAAGCGTTCCATTAACGCACCATGGAAGATAGACCCCATAGCCGGATGAGCGTGTCGCCCTTCTGGGAATGTCACGGGGATTTCAATACGATATAACACCAGCCTCATCCTTTCTCTTTATCAGCATGAGTCAAAAAAGCAATGCTGTGAATGATGGCATCCCTGATTTGGTCATTCGTCTCTTTATTGGCATCGACACTGCTGGCATGATTGAACGTATTGCGCCACATATCGACTGAATAAGTATACGTCTTGACAAAGTCGCAAACCTGTTCCTCAGAAAAGGGCGATGTAATCTTTTTCTGCTGGAACAACCATTTAAAAACATCGGCCCGTTGTTGTGCCAATGCTTCTTTGGGCTTTCTGTTACTGTCATATGCTCCATCTAAAGCTAATAATTCAGCAAGTCTATCTTTTGGGACCGCCAGCATCGCTTTAAAAACGATATTCTTGAAAGATGTTTCTTTAGAAAACCGGCTGGTAATAAAAGAGTCAAGCGGCTGTTTCGGGGGGCAAGCCGCACAAACAACCTGATAAACCAAATTCTTATGCGGAAGATTTTGAAAGATATGACTATTTGCAAAAGGTTTGTTTGTCAAACGTCTTTCGATACGCCCCATTTCTTTCAATAAGGCATCCATTTTTTCATTCTTTCCACTCACATAACTCACAAATTCACAAAACTTTATTTCCTGATCGCAATACAGCCGGACAACATAGTTAATCTGCTTGCCGGACAAGGGGCCTTTTGTATTCCGTATTTCTTCTAAATCCCATGTATTAGGCAGATAATTCTTCAAAAAATATATTTCCCAGCTAGACCATAAGTTTCCACTCCGCTTACAAGTTTCAACGATTTGGGGATCGGCTATATTAATGAAATGTTCCTGGACTAGATAGCGGGGCAGCCATTCCGTATAGAAAGTCAACGCCTGCTGCAAAAATTCTCTATTGGCACACCAGGTAATAATATCTGCAGGATTGATTTTTTGAGGGGCCTCCGGCAAAATAGATTGATATTCTTTTTTTATTTGAGGCAACAACTTATAAAAGATTCCATCTTGTTCACTAGCCGCTTCGTTATCCGTCATAGCTGCTTCATATTGGACAATAGCTTTTTCCAGTAACTCAAGCTGCATTTCCATTGTTTCATAACTTCCGCAGACGCGAATCGTTTCTGATACATTTTCCATTTGATACAGTAAAGACTTCAGTGGCAAGGAAATATTTTCTTGTCTGGAAAAGTAGCGTTGCAGCTGTTCCGTATTACCATAAGAGGTAAATTCTTCGGCTCCAGAAATCAAAGTATATAACTGCATCAGATCCGTTGCATCTTCAACAGTCTTTGCGCCAAAGTCAGAATAAATGACCATACCCGTTTCAATACCCTGATACTGCAGCATCTGCAGCAGGGCAATCATAATCATAGATGCATGTCGCGGACCGCCGGTCATATCGACGTGCATACGGATTGTATCCTCTTTATGTTGTTGAACATATTCCTGCACAAAATCGAACATCTTAGCAATACTCGGCAAGGCCCCGCTCAATTTCCCATTGTCCGTAAGAGGGACATCCATTATGGGATATGACGTATCGGTAAATATATTGCAGAATTGTTGAAATCCCTCTTGCGCCTTATCAGAAACAAAAGCATAGACTGCATCAATCTGTTCCTGCTTTTGCTGTAGTTTCCAGTCTAAATATTTTAACGCCGTTTCATTGGTCTGAGCACAGTCAGCACTAAAACCATCCTGACTTCGATAGCATTGCGCTGCAGCTTCTCTATAAGGGGTCATCACAAAAGTAACTAAATTGCGAATCATCTTTTCACCTTCTTGTAAAATAACACATATAATACTGTATTTATTCGACAGACAATCTATAAAATCCTGCTAACTTTAAAATTAGGCGAAAACTTGACATTGAAAACTTCCTCAAAGGCTGATATTATCAAAAAAGAGGTGATTTTATGCAAAAAACGCGAAATCCTGACTGCTTATATATAAAATCCCTGGATATCCTGCGGCCTTTCCTCAGTCTAATCAGTTATGGCTGTTATTCACGGATGCAGATAAAAAATCGACTGCCTTATGCCAGTACCTACGACAGGCGTCTTGAATTACTGAATTTCTGTTTATCCCCAACCAGTTGGAAATGTGCTGCAGAAAAGAAAAAACATCGATTCTTTTTTTACAATCATGCTTATCAGACCGTATCCAACTATATGTATCCGCTTTTTTCCATGAAAAGCATTGATATACAACATGTCCTCTGCGATTTCATCATCCTCGACATCATGGCATCATCACCCCAAGGATTATTGCAGAAACAAATCATTGATGCTGTCAATAATCGTTTGATGAAAGCATTCAAGGATATCGATTGGGAAAAACGGCAGGCTGGGCCATTATCGTCAGGAAAAAAAGAGGCTTATCAGCTTCTATCACACTATATCCATGCAGACTCACTTCCTTGGAATTCGCAAATCATCCGCCGCATCCATAATTTAGAAAGATATGGCTACATAGAACGAAAGAATAAAAAATACGATATATCTCCTTGGCCTCTGCCAGATTTTTCATTAGAAGAACAGAAGGAACTCTATTATGCCATTACTTTTTATAGTGCCATTTTCCCTCTGGCACTGCCAGGCCAGGATCTGCTCAAGACACTGGAATTAAATCATTCAACATGGCCTCAAAAATATCAGGTCAGGAATCGAAATACCCTAAATATGGTGAATGATGATTCTTTATATTTGCTGCAAGCAGCTATAAGTAAAGGAATCCCCATTTCATTCCGTTATCATAATAAGCCAAAAAGGTGGTCTGGCCTTCCAGTCCGCATAAAATGGGACAGCTATCAGCGGTCTTATGTTATCATTCAGATTCATGAAACACGCATGACCTTTAAGCTATCCTGTATGACGGATATAAGCCTGGACAAAGGGCAGAAGAAAAGAATTATATCAAAGGAAAACCATTCAGAATCAGCTACAGTTATTTTAAAATTGCACTATACTTCATCTCAAACCCATCACGCCCTGCTAGCAACGATTTATGACCACTACCCTTATGCAGAAGAATATCATCAGCAAGACCGATTTAGTTTCTGCCGCATAAGAACGGAAGATGTTCTCGCCCTGGTTCCCTGGCTTCGCACCCTCCACCCTCAAGTCATCGTCGTCTCTGATGACAAAGGGAATAAGGTTCAGACCCGAATCAAACAAGATTTGAAGGAGGCCTTACAAAACTATGATGGACTTATTTAATGAATATCATAACCAGCTTATCGGTATACTATACGCCCTGCTGAAGAACAGCCAGGAAGGTACAATTTATAAGGAAATGGATATCGATAAAAAGCTCCCAATCCATACGAAACTTCTCCATCTGGAAGATGCCTTGAAAACGGTCTTCTTTAAAAATACTCCGGCTGGAATGGCCGCCCGCTTTTCCTTGCATTTACCAGATGCAAGCCCCAGTATAGCCGAAAAACAGTGGTTAAAGACATTGCTGGAAGATAAAAAGTTTACATTTCTTCTTTCCCAAGAATTGCGTCAAAAGCTGGAATCATCTTTGCAAGACATTTCTCCGCTATTACCCATTTTTGCTGCCGAAGACATACGGCCTCAAGGCGACGCTTCTGATAAAGGACCATTGTGCATGATACTGACAATTTTCCAGCAAAGCCTGATGCAAGACCAGCAAATAAATTTAACGTTAAGAACCTGCCCTGATGAACCTTTTAATTGTATTCCTTTCCGTCTCGAATACGATGCCGCTGCCAAACGCTTTTCTTTTTGGATTACGACGACTGACGACACAGTGTTCCGCCGTATCCCTGCAGCCGAAGTATCGGGAATCACCATACTTTCCGCAAAAGCGCCCGACAGAACGGCTGCCTTTGAAAAGTTTCTCCAAAAGCATGAACAAGAAGTGCTTCTGAAAGTGCGGCCAAAGTACAACAATGTCATTCGCTGCTTTCTTCTTTTTGCTTCTTACCAAAAGGAAAGCATTTATCATGAACAAACTGACGAATATCGCTTAAAAATTCATTATTATGACTTTGATGAACCCGATGTCCTCCAAAATATTATCTCCCTGGGCAGTGCCGTCACCGTGCTGTCTCCGGCACCACTCCGGAACAAAGTCATTCATCGTTTGAAAGCCAGTTGGGACGCATACCAATAACCCCTCTTTTTCAAAAAATCAACACTTCTTCGCCCATCGCAGCCCGTTTGCCCCAAGACTGGATGTTCATCTCCATCGACTCAGTATAAATACGTAAAGAATCGGTCTTCGCATCAATAAAACGCCGGGCCTGCTTGCTCATTTTCTTGCATTGTGCCTTGGTCAAACACCCTTGAAAAGCCGATTTCTGGACCCGCACGGCGTACTGTTCCAGGCATTTGACCAGGCGGCTTCGTCTTTTATTATCAGACACATCGTAAATAATCAGCACCGTATATTTCAAACAAGATTCTCTGACGGGACCTTTTTCTTCATCCTTCATTCTCATCCCTCCTAACGAATGGTATATGCCGTATATAACGAAGCATCTTGATGCATGATAGCCCGGCTGTAATGGTAACTTTGCCGAATCACGCATTGCCGTAAAGTATGGCTATACCCATTGACTACATGCGCAGTCCGCATCTTTTTTTCATAACCGCGTAAAAAAATATCTCTCCCTTCTTTGGTCAGATAAACACCCTTACAGCCCTTTCGCTTTTCAAAATGCTCTGGCCGGATTTCTCTATGTTGTACTAAGGACCAAACCATCGAATCTACAATGACAGGCCGCCATTCTTCCAATAAATCTGACACTAAAGCAGCATGCCCGTTTCGCAGTTCATGCAAGATACCAAAATAGGGTTGAAGGCCGTGAGTAACAATGGCTGTATGAATTTCATGGCTCAACAAAGTATATCCAAAACTTAACATCGCGTTAAAAGGATCTGTCGGCGGTCTTTTGGTCCTGCCCGAAAAATCAAAGTCATCCCGAACCATCAGGCCTAAGGTCCGGAAATAGGCTTTAGCCGAAATACCTTCTATCCCTAATAAATGGTCCCGGTCTTCCGCCGAAGGGATTTCCTTTTGTAATTTTTTCAAATATCCAATTTGTTCTTTCACTTCCTGATTTTTCGCTGTACGGTTGCATCGCTGCAACAAAGCTATTTGATTATGAACCTTGGCTTCAATGAATTTCTTTCCCATCTCCAGCGAAAACGGCGTTCCCTGCAATAAGACTTGCTGCCGTTGCTTAAGTGCCTGTTGTCCCGACGGAGGCTGAAAGGAGCCGCAATATTGACCAGATGTCGTAATCCAGGAAACAGGGATTTTCCGTCTTAAGACATCGGCCACAGCTGGAGAAGAAATTTGGACACTCCCCATCAATACGATGCCTTCAATCGTTTCTGCCGGAATCCGGCACACTTCTTCTTTTTCCTTACATACCGTATACGTTCCACCTGACTTAGATAATTGCATTCCCGGTTCCGTTAAATAAACAAAGCACATAAGATCGACTCCTTTCTCACACATGACTTTTTTGATACACCTCATTATAACCGGAAACAGTATCAGAATAATTTCAAAAAAACGTGAAATTAAAAACTCGCCACTCCTGAATCCTGCTAAACTGGGCAACATAAAGTGTGTTAAAATAAAAGAAAAATTACTTTGGAGGACCGATGACCATGAAAGCCCATGAATCTGACTGCCAGCTTCCCTTTACCTTTGAAGACTGGAATAAACAGGCTCCTTTTTCAACATATATCAAAGACTTCAACAGCCTGCGAAAATTTTTACGGCTCATCGCATATGGCTGCTACTATCGCAATATTTTCCCTAATTTCAAAATCACAAAGGGAAATTATGACAAGAAGCTGAAATTTATCCGGACCTTCTGTCCAAAAGCCAATCTGCGGATTGATAACCACAACCGAAACAGTATCACTCACTTTTGGGGTGATGCCTATCATGGAGCAGATAACTATTTGATTTCTTTGTTCAAGACGAAAACGTTGAAACCCAAATGGCTGTTCTTCTATATTATCATTCTTCAAATCCTCTATGCATCAGATACGCCCCTGTCCACTCCGGAAATCAAAAAAAAGATTGAAGACCTGGTCAATAACAGTATCTTACGGAGCTGGTATTCGGGTTATCTGCAAATAGACACAACGGATGATCATCAATTCAATGATTGTCTGAAATTACTCGTAAAGGCCGGTTATTTAAAAAGCCAAAAGCGCGGAAACATTAATGTCTATACTAAGGATGATCGTCCTCACCTCGATTTATCCGATTTAGAAAAACAACAATTAGACGCTGCCATCGCTTTTTATCGAAATATTTCCCCCTGCTCCCTTCCTGGGGCTTCTATCCAGTATATATTACGCTTGGAATCACAATATCAGAAAAATGACGATTCTGCCCGATTATATCAGTTCAAAAATAATGCCTTTATCCGAATCATTGATGAATTATGGGTCGACATCTTATTACATGCTATCGATAACAAGAAGTTCATCGAAGTCGAATATCGTCATCAAAAATCTTGGTCAGGCCTGCCTGTAAAAATCGTATTCCATCCTTTTTATTGCCGCCAATATCTATTGCTAAGGACTAAAACAGGAATAGTTTGGCTACGCGTCGATTTCATAAAAAAAATACGGAACACTGCTTCTTTTTCTCTGCCAGAGTTGAAGCCCCAAGGGGAAAGTATCATCAACTTGCGCCTTCATGCCCCGACAATGGAAAAACAAGAAAAAGTATTAAAAATAATTTTAGCCAAGCAACAGCCTGGCTTCCCACCTGCCCAGATTATGAAAGATGCAAAGGGCTGCACCCATTGTCTCCTTTACTGTAAGGACCGTCTGGAAATACTCCCTTGGCTTCGAACGCTTCCCTATGTAGAAATTTATGAAGACAAAAAAAATTTCTTGCGCAATCGCATGACAAATGATTTAAAGGAGGCCTTGTCGAATTATGATATCTCTATACAGTGAATTAAAAAATGGATTATTTCTTGACCTATGCCGTCTTATTACCTCTATTGAGCACGGTTATACATATCACAAGTCCGATATAGTGAAACAGCTCTGCCACTATCCGGAATCGCCAGACTTACAAGAATATATACAAACCATCCTGATTCCCTTTTATTTTTCTTTTCCCAATGGCATCGCGATAAATAATATCTCTGGAGCACTGCCCATAACCCATCTATCTGACACGGAGTTAGCCTGGCTCAAAGAAATGCTCAATGATAGCCGATATGATTTTCTTCTCCCTGAAAAACTAAAGAATAAATTGAAAAATTACGTCAAGTTTGTTCAGAATATTTTCCCATCTTCTCACTTTTCGATTATCCAAGAAACAGGTGAAGATGCACAGCAAGAGCCACTCCATACCCATTTGGCAACCTTTCAGCAAGCCCTGGTCCAGCAACGTAAAGTCATTCTGACAGGGAAGACTGAAGGAGAAAGAAGAATAAAAACGACACTTTCACCAACCCATTTAGCCTATGATTTAGTAAAAAACGAATATCGCTTCATATGCTGGGATGAATCAGAAAAACAATTATATCGACTTTGCCCAGAACAAATTAAAGAGCTGATAATGACAGATGCTCCCATTGCCACAACGACTCAAGATGAAGAAACACAGTACTACCAAAAACATCAAGAATCGGTGACATTGCGCCTAAAAAGAAAGACAAATGCCATAGAACGCTGTTTTTCTATGTTCTTTCCTTTCGATAAAAAGGCTGTCGTTTCCGATGAAGAATTATCACAATATCTTTTGACCGTATATTATTATGATTTTGATGAAGATGACATTATCAATCGGATTCTATCTTTAGGATCAGCCGTAACCGTTCTTGAACCAGAACCAATAAAACAAAAAATTATTTCTCGTTTAAAAGCATCCCTTTCGTACTATTAATGAAGAATAGGGGCTTGTCGCATGGCGGCAAGCCCCTATTTTTTAATGGCTGAGTTCCCTGATTTTATTTAATCGTGTCTTTATAAACTGTTTTAATTCTTCAGACGATTTGATATTATCCGTCTCTAACCGGGCATGATTGGTATGATTCCGTTCGTCTTTTACTTCGTAGTAATCCGTCAAGATTTTCAATACCACGTCATCATCAAAATCACTTTCCAAACAATGATTTTCTACTAAAACTAATGCTTCTGTTGTATATTTTTTTTCTAAATTACAAATCAACTCACCAATATGATCAATATTCAACTGCGATTTAAGAAAATTCAAAAGTGGTATAAGCTTACCTTTACCATACGGGCAATTCTGAAGCGTATTACATAATTTTTCAACATTTTCTTTCCATGAATTATTACTCTTTTCAGAAATCGTCACTGAGTGTAAAAACCTATGTAATAATTCTAGAAATACTTCATCTGTCACAGAACCTTTAAGTAAGGCTGGTTGTAATTGCCATTTCTTTATATGAATCAATAGTTGCTTTAAAAAATCTTTGTTTTCTACTTGCAAAACTGGATGTTTTTCAGCAAACTTATCCACGTTATCGATAACATCTTGTACATCTATATCTCCATTGACAAAATATTTTATATTTTTTTGAAGTTGTTTTTTAAATTCCTGAATTGTTGCTGTATAATCAGGAATTATCACTGCTACAGAATGTTCTGTTTCAGTTCTCCCAAATTCATTAAGAATAAGGAAATTTTCACTGCGTCCCATTGAATCTTTCGCTATTAACGCATCTAAATCTTTACGGAACACCGGATTAAACCGCAACAAATGCCGTTCTGGATCCAATAACACTTCCGGAATCCGTTCAGTATATAAAGTCAAAGCCTGCTGTAAATATCCATGATTCAGACACCAGTCAATTAAGGTCAAGTCATCTAGTTCTTCGCTGTTCAAAAGCTCTCTATAGTCCTTTTTGATTCGTGGCAGTAAAGTAGCTGCCAAACTGGTATTGTAATAGATAGTTTGTGCTGTTTCATCAGGACTTTCTTGCCCCGCAACCTGCAAAGCAGGATATTTTCTAATAGCCGTCTGTAATTGCTGAATGGCTTTCTTGAAATACCCGTAGTGGCACAATTTAATAGCGTCATCAAATTGTTCCATCGCTTGGAGAAGCGTCTTTAATTCCGGCGATTCCAATTCTTCATTATTATAGAACTTCTTAATAGCCTGTACGCTCCCATAATTTGAGAATTCTTCAGCCCCAGCGACTAACCCAAAGGTATCATAAATCAAATTTGCCTCTTCAACACGTTTCGGCTTGGAATTAAAATTGGCGTACAAAATCTTACCGATTTCGATACCACTATACTGCATGAGGCGCAATACAGAAAGCATCATCATATTCGCATGGCGCAAACCGCCTGTGCAATCAGCATGAAGAACTATTTTCTTCCCTTTCCATAACGACTTCATATCCTGCTGTATCCGCCCAGCCATATCGACAACAGACTGCATCGATTTCTTTGCCGGTAAATCTTCATCATAGTTGATTTTAGTAATGAAGGTAGAATTTTCCTCTTGTAATTGTGGAAACATATCCGAAATACGATGTCCGAAGTATGCTAAATGAGTCCACGGCGTCCCGTCGTCCCGATAAAATGTTTTCTCTTCTCGAATCGTCTTTCCCGTTGCCTCATCCGTTCTTGTTATAGATCCAGTAATCGCGTTCTGAACTTTTTTACTGGCAAATAAGTAAATCTTCGAAAGGGTTACAGTTTTTCCCTGGTAGCCATTTTGCATCAGATAGCGCACAGCAGCTTCATTAGTAAGCTGCACTTTACCATCAATCTCATCATAATCAAATGATTGAACCATATTTTTAGCTGCATTGTATTTGGTATCGCTCAAAAATAAAAGCATTACATGAATCGTATCGTCAGAACCTGTCATACAAAACGCTCCTTTCTGCTCTGCCGTATTATATGTTTAATTATACCATGTCAGAACCCTTTTTTCATTTCTGAATTTTGTCAGTTCCTACTTTTTTCGTCAAATCCCAGCATCCCGATTAGGATATACTATACCTGTAAGAAGTACTGAACCCAATGGATTATCTTGAAAGGAAGTGAATAATATGTCTCTGCTTGATGTTGTAATCGGTGCTGTTATTAAAGAAATTCTCAGTGATGATTAATGATATTTACATTTATAAGGAGGTTTGCATTATGACGTTTTCCCATATTTCTTTTTTCGTTTTGCCTTATCCTTCTTGGCCATTCCCTTTCCCTTGGGAAACATAATCGGATGTGATTGAATTGAATAATGGTAATAAAAAATAACCGCCAACGGTGTTCTGCACTGTTGGCGGTTATTTGCGTTTAAAATCCATCTGCATTGAGTTCAGTCCCCTTGCGGGGATTATGCCCTTATAAGCGTGAGTTCTATAAAAATTATGGCTTCCTTTTATCGGAGTTTCAGTCCCCTTGCGGGGATTATGCCCTTATAAGTGGTGGTAAGGAAGGATTGTACGAAATTGCCATTATAAAGTTTCAGTCCCCTTGCGGGGATTATGCCCTTATAAGTCTTCAATTTCGTATTTGGCTTTCTTCGCATTAAAAATAAGTTTCAGTCCCCTTGCGGGGATTATGCCCTTATAAGTCACTAGCTCTACGCAGTGTAGTCTTATAATCTCTAATACGTTTCAGTCCCCTTGCGGGGATTATGCCCTTATAAGTCGACAACGGATGTTGTATCAGTGTAGAGTCTAGTTTCAGTCCCCTTGCGGGGATTATGCCCTTATAAGCTGTTGACTTAATGTATGATTATATTCGCCACCTGTAGTTTCAGTCCCCTTGCGGGGATTATGCCCTTATAAGGTGCTCTTCATAGAATGTTTAAATGAAGGATTCTATAGTTTCAGTCCCCTTGCGGGGATTATGCCCTTATAAGACGTAGAAAAATTAAACTGGGCTGACGTCGTGTATGCTGAGTTTCAGTCCCCTTGCGGGGATTATGCCCTTATAAGAGCCAGCTGCCTGAGTTTCTGGATTGGTATATACCGTTTCAGTCCCCTTGCGGGGATTATGCCCTTATAAGAGTCTCTAAAAAGAATGTTGGTGAATCTGGTGGGTTTGCGTTTCAGTCCCCTTGCGGGGATTATGCCCTTATAAGAGGGTATGTAAAGTCATTGTACTTTGCTTATCTGTTTTATAAACGTTTCAGTCCCCTTGCGGGGATTATGCCCTTATAAGAGAGCGCCCCCTGTCAGTGGCTTAACCATGCGGGTTCAAAACCCGGTTTTCGGGGGACTACCTTGAGAAGCCTTGATTTCTGTGAAAATTTCTTTCATAATGTCCGGAAACCCGCTTGTTTATTGATGCGGGGCGGATTCTCTGTTTTGAGGCTTCTCCATGTTTATAGTATACCACGAAAAGATGGCTTAATAAAGGCATTTGTCGGCATTTTTTCAGGAAAAAAATCAGGCTGATTTCATGATTTTAGAGTTTGTGAAAAATCCCACCTGCATTTTTCCCTCTCCTTCCTACTTTTTCTGACAAGTATAAGAAATCAGATTACGGTATACTATGTCCTGTAAGAAGCACTCAGACCTATGGATTCTTTGAAAGGAAGTGTGAATGATACGATGCTGCAAGACTGGATGCATTGCTTGGAAGACCTTTTTTACGAAGTATTTTTTGATGATTAGTCACTGTCTGTATCGATAAGGAGGTGATAGATGATGTCGTTGTTTGATTTGGTTCTGCTGTCCGTCCTTGACGAGATTTTCTCTGATGAGGATTGAAGCTGGTATTTTGAAAGGAGAGGTTGTTTATGCCCTGGCTCATCGCTGGTTTTGCTATTATGACCGTTCTTACGGCTGCTACGGATTCCCATTCGTAAAGGAAGTCGATTTCTGTGATTGAATTGAATAAAGGGAATAAAAAATAACCGCCAATGGTGTTGTGTACTGTTGGCAGTTATTTTTTGTATTTTGCCTAAATCAATTTATTTTGTTTGGCCAGTTTTTCAATCATGGACAACGATAGTTTGCTATACTTCGCTACTTTTTCTAAAGCCATCCCATCCTTTAACAATTCGAGAGCAAATTCCAATTTTCCTTCGGTTCTGCCTTCTTCCTTACCTTCTTTTCTGCCTTCTTCCTTACCTTCTTTTCTGCCTTCTCTTCTGCCTTTTTCCCATCCTTCTTGCTTACCTTTCATTAGGCCATCTTCGTATATTCCTTCTCCTAAGTTACACATGACTGCCAAATCCCCCTCTCCTTCTTGTGTCAAATCAATTCCAAAATCATTATGCAAGGTTGTAATCTTTTCACTGGCGTTCTTTGACGATTTGAACATCAAATCAAGCAGATTTATCAGCTGATCCTTGACTTTGCTGTTTCCCAGGTAGACAAAGATGATGCCCATGAGATCATAATTCTGACAAGGTTCTTTATAGCGGTGCAGCAAATGCTGTTCTTTCAGCTGATAGCGGTTGATAGCGCTTTTTCCCTGTGGGGCTTCCATGCAGATCCAAATAGTATAGACCTTCTTTATTTTATCGTAGTCGCTATTGCTGAATTCGGTTCCTTTTTGCGAGGAAATCAAGCGGCTGGCATAATAGACAGCTCTTTTTAATAGAGGATAGGTATCTCCGGTCTTCTTTTTCGGTTTCAATCGTTTTTGTGCTTCTACATTGATAATCAGCGTAATGAGCTCATTCGTTTCCGGTGCCTTCGCCCGGAACAAGATATCAAAGACGATGCTGCCTTCCGTTATGCTGTTATCTTCATTCTGTGCCCCTTTGATTTTCGGTGTATCCTGTCGCTCTAAGGCGTGTCGGACCGCGTTCGTTTTATCCTTAGAGACCGGAACGGTACTGACTTCCGGCGTCCCTTCGATGTAGATATTAGCAATATCGTCGAGGCTGGCCGATTCAAATTCGGGAACCGTCCGTTTCAAGATATAAGCTAACACCTTTTTCTGCGATAAAACGCCTTTAGCCGCTTGATCGTAGTCCAACGCACCTGCCAGCTGGTCCTTTACATCCTGCATTATCTCTTCATTCATCGGCCACACCTCCTTGGATTTATTGTATCAGATTTTAAATTTTTTGTACAACCAGGAAGGTCACTGTAAAATATCCCCACCTGCATTTTTTCTTTCCTTCCTACTTTTTCTGGCAAGTGACCGTCCTCAGATTACGATATACTATGTCCTGTAAGAAGCACTCGGACCTATGGATTCTTTGAAAGGAAGTGAATGATACGATGCTGTATGAGCTGATGAGCAGTCTGGAAGACCTTTTCCACGAAGTATTTTGTGATGACTAATCACTGTCTGTATCGATAAGGAGATGAGATTCATGGACATTGATGTTTACGTCGATATCGATATTTACTAAGCGGATTCGCTACTATGTTTTTTGATTTCCTAAAGGAGGTTTTTCCTATGCCATTTTTCCTTGCTCCCCTTGTTGGGTCTGCCGTCACCACGGTTGCTGAAGCCCTTGCTTTGGAAGAAGTCGTCATGTTCGTCGCTGGAGCCACTGCCGCCCGGAGCGTGCTTCATGGCCAATCCGGCCAGATAGATACTACAGCGTCCGACTTGAGTTCTCAGCCATAACTTCCTACTTTTTCCGTTAACTCTCCCTCTTCGTTTTCTCGTATAATATGTCTTGCAAGGAGGTGCTCCCCCTAATGTAGATTCTGATTGCTTGAAAGGAGATGTTGTTTATGCCTTGGTTCGTCGCTGGTTTTGCCATCACTGCTATCATTACGGCTGTTTCTGATTCGTAAAGGAGGTTAATTCATATGCCATTTCTTATCCCTATCGTCATTTCTGCAGTAACTACGGCAGCAGAAGCTGCGGCTTCTGAAAGCGCTGTCATGTTTGTCGCCGGGGCCACGTCGGCCTATCGGATTTTCCATGATTGAGGAGGTGTTACTATGGTCTATGTCTACGATCCCGTTTCTGAAAGTCCTTGTTTCTAAATGCTATATTGGATGTGATTGAATTGAATAATGGTAATAAAAAATAACCGCCAACGGTGTCTTGCACTGTTGGTGGTCATTTTTTGTATTTTGGCCCTAAATCAATTTATTTTGCTTTGCAATGTCAGCGCTTCTAAGGATAATTTAGTATACTGAGCAATCTTTTCAAAAGGTACGCCATCTTTCAGCATTTCCAGTATATCGTCTTGCTTCCCTAAATTCCAACCACGTTTTTCGCCTACTTCTTCACCTAGTTTACGGCCGCGTTTTTCTCCACGTCGTTCTCCACGTTTTTCAATACCTTCGCTCAAGTTACACATGGCTGCCACTCCCTTCTCTAAGTGTATATAGGCCTAACGGCCGCTGATTGCAGTTCGCAGGCCGCCTCAAATCCAGATGCCGCTAAGCGGCAACAAATTCAAAGTAACGACATCGTCGATTTTTCGTTCGTCGTAGGTCGTTCATCGTTCATCGAATTTTTGGGGCCTATGGCCCCGCCGGTCGCAGGCCGCAGTTCGCAGTTCGCGGCGTAGATCCGTTCGTCGTAGGTCGTTCGTCGAATTCAGGGCCTACTATTTTAGTGAATGGTTTTAAATTTAAAGCCATTTTCTACAAACTACAAACTCTATGCTACAAACTATAAAGCAAAAGGGACCTCACATGATGGCAGAAACCTTCGTGCGCCAGGCCCCTACGCATACGGCTGATAGCCGTTTTTTTGCGAACTGCGACCGGCCGCCTGCGAACTGCGTTTATTCTATGAGTCTATTGCGGCGAAGCCGCATCTGAGTCCGAAAAAGGCCATGCATGATAGCTCAGGCTTCCATACATGGCCTCTTTATCACCAACTAAATCCCATATTCCTTAAAAAGTTTTTCACAAAAATCGGGGTCACTAGCCGCTCGGTTTGCGTCGTCATAACGATTTTCTTTAAATAGCGCACTCATTAAAAGACGAAGCCTTTTCTGTCCGGCCTTCATTCCTTCTTCGTGGCCTTTAGCCTCTCCCTCTTTACGGCCTTCAGCTTTGCCCTCTTCAAAGGCATCGCGATGGTCTGAGTTATAGTCTAGGATGGCGAGTTCCCGGTTGATGTAGGCCAGGCGTTCGGCGTCGTTTTGCAGGAAGGTCCGGGCGGCATCTACGGCTTTATGGATGGCTTCATCGCTCATGATCAGTTTCCCTCCTTCTAACCCACACGCATGAATAAGACAAGCCCTATCATGTTGACGGGTCGCCCACGGGCGACCCCTACGATCGTATGAGCTGGTTGGCAAAGTAGGCCAGCCAGCGTTCCATTTTCGTCATGTCACGAATCCGCTTCTTCGGCGATTTCGTATATTTCGGGATTTCCAGGAAATGGAATTAGGCCTATCGGCCCCGCAGACCGCAGTTCGCAGGCCGCATCGGACTCAGATGCCGCTTTGCGGCAACAAACTCAAATTGAATACATCGCCTCGAGTGACCCTCGGCTTGTGAAAAAATAGTGGTTCGTGGCTCGTGGTTCGTGGCTCGTAAAAACCTGCCATTATACTCGAATTGGCTGTAGGTAAATCTCTCTAGCGGGCTTCCCACGTGGAAGCCCCTACAGTCTGGCCCCTACGTACAGGCCGTGGGCTGTGTATTTTTTGCGGTCCGCAGAACCGCGGCGGCCTGCTATCTGCAACCAGCGAACTGCGTTTGTTAAATCAATTTATTCTGCTTTGCAATGTCAGCAATAGCTTCTAAGGATAATTTAGTATACTGAGCAATCTTTTCAAAAGGTAAACCATCTTTCAGCATTTCCAGTACGTCGTCTCGCTTCCCTAAATTCCAACCACGTTTTTCGCCTACTTCTTCACCTAGTTTACGGCCGCGTTTTTCTCCACGTCGTTCCCCACGTCGTTCTCCACGTTTTTCAATACCTTCGCTCAAGTTACACATGGCTGCCACTCCCTTCTCTAAGTGCGGTGTCATCATTACGTTAAATTCATTTATTAACAATTCATTTTTTTCTTGGGAACTGATGTTGTCCAAGAGCAGCATACTCAGCAATCGCAGGATGCCTTTTAGCTGTTTATGGTTCTTACTTCCCAGACAGACCAAGACGATATTGATTAAATCGTAATGGCTCCGCTCGGCCTGTGTATGACCAATTAGATGTTTCTCTGCCAGTTGGTAACTGGAAATATTGTACTCCCATTTTTTCGTTGGCATTGTACAGATCCAGATAGAATAGACCTTCTGGATTTTTTCGTAATGGGATTTCACGAAAACCGTGCCGTACTGACTGGAAATCATGCGGCCGCAATAGTAGACAGCCCGTTTCAACAAGGGATAACCCGGATTGAAATCGTTCTGCGCTTCCAGGTTGATGAGAAGCTGAATTAGCCTTCCATCAACGGGAGCTACGGCATGGAACCGGATATCATAATAAACCGTTCCTTCCTCTCCGGATTTGTCTTCCATCTGCTCGCTCTCGATGCGCGGCGAAATAGCTTCCGGTTCCACGGCAATGCGGCTGATGCTCGGTTTACCCTGGATATAGCGTTGGGCAATATCCTGCAAATCACAATCCTTGAATTCTTCCGTGCAGGCCTTCAGGATATGGGCCATGATGCTCCTCTCTGAAAGGACCCGCTTGCACGCCTCGTCATACGCTTTTTTCTGCGCTTTAGCCTGTTGTGCCGAATCGGACATGATGTTTTACACCTCCAGATTCACTTTTATTGTATAATAATCGTTCCTGCTCTGCAATAGAGCGGCTCATGATTCCATCATACACCACAAAACAGGGCCAAATAGAAATTCTAATCGTTTTTTAATCGAATTTCCAAAAACTTAAGGAAATGTTAATGTAAATTGGGGCCTACCGGCCCCGCCGCTCGCAGTTCACAGTTCGCAGGCCGCCCCATTTTTCGTTCGTCGTAGGTCGTTCGTCGAATTCAGGGCCTACTATTTTAGTGAATGGTTTTAAATTTAAAGCCATCTTCTACAAACTACAAACTCTATGCTACAAACTATAAAGCAAAAGGGACCTCACATGATGGCAGAAACCTTCGTGCGCCAGGCCCCTACGCATACGGCTGATAGCCGTTTTTTTTGCGAACTGCGACCGGCCGCCTGCGAACTGCGTTTATTTTGCGTTTATTTCATGAGTTTGTTGCGGCATAGCCGCATCCGTAGGGGCCGCCCAAAATATCCTAATCCGTCAAGTATAGAACGGTTACCTGGACGGATGGTAGCGGCGGGCGGCCCGCTACGCGCTGAGGGCTTCCCGAAGCGTCGTTGTTAATTTGAGTTGATTGCGGCGAAGCCGCATCTGAGTCCGAGGAAATTTCAATAAAAACACCGCCAATGGTTTCTTGCCCCGTGGCGGTGTTTTTGTAATTGTTCCTAAATCAATTTATTCTGTTTAGCAAGTTCTTTAATCATAGACAACGATAATTTGCTATACTTTGCCACTTTTTCCAAGGACATCCCATCTTTTAACAATTCGAGAGCGAATTCCAATTTTCCTTCTATTTTGCCTTCTTTTTTACCTTCTTCCTTACCTTTTATCAGGCCATCTTCGTATATTCCTTCTCCTAAGTTGCACATGACTGCCAAATCCCCCTCTCCTTCTTGTGTCAAATCAATTCCAAAATCATTATGCAAGGTTGTAATCTTTTCGCTAGCGTCCTTTGACGATTTGAACATCAAATCGAGCAGGTTTATCAGCTGGTCCTTGACTTTGCTGTTTCCCAGATAGACAAAGATAATGCCCATGAGGTCATAATTCTGACAAGGCTCCTTATAGCGGTGCAGCAAATGCTGTTCTTTCAGCTGATAGCGGTTGATCGCACTTTTCCCCTGTGGGGCTTCCATGCAGATCCAAATGGTATAGACCTTCTTTATTTTATCGTAGTCGCTATTGATGAATTCAGTCCCTTTTTGCGAAGAAATCAATCGGCTGGCATAATAGACAGCTCTTTTTAATAGAGGATAGGTATCTCCGGTCTTTTTTTTCGGGTTCAATCGTTTTTGTGCTTCTACATTGATAATCAGGGTAATAAGCTCATTAGTTTCCGGTGCCTTCGCCCGAAACAAGATATCAAAGACGATGCTGCCTTCCGTTATGCTGTTATCTTCATTCTGTGCCCCTTTGATTTTCGGTGTATCCTGTCGCTCTAAGGAGTGTCGGACCGCGTTCGTTTTATCCTTAGAGACCGGAACGGTACTGACTTCCGGCGTCCCTTCGATGTAGATATTAGCAATATCGTCGAGGCTGGCCGATTCAAATTCGGGAACCGTCCGTTTCAAGATATAAGCTAACACCTTTTTCTGCGATAAAACACCTTTAGCTGCTTGATCGTAATCCAACGCCCCTGCCAGCTGCTCCTTTACATCCTGCATTATCTCTTCATTCATCGGCCACACCTCCTTTTGACCTCATTGTACCAAATTTTGATTTTTTTGTACAACCAGGTTCGTAGCTCGTGTTTCGTGGCTCGTAAAAGCCTGCCATTATACTCGAAAAGGCTGTGATGAAATCTCGCAACGGGCCGCACAAGGCTCCCTTTATAGGGGAGCTGGCCGCCAAAGGCGGTCTGAGAGGTTAAAGGTCGTCCCCTACGCACAAGGCCGTTGGCCGTGATTTTTTTGTAGCCAGTAACAGCGTTTCCATTTATTGCCTGTATGCGAGGTCGTAGGGGCCGTCCCAAAGCTTTCTGATTCGTCAGATACAGGACAGTTACCCGGACGATTGGTAGCGGCGGGCGGCCCACTACGCGCTGAGGGTATCCCGAAGCGGCGTTGTCAGTTTGAGTTTATTGCGGCGAAGCCGCATCTGATTCCAAGGCGACCGGCTGCCTGCGACCTGCGGCCTGCGCTCACTTATTTCCCATGGGGTTCATAGCCGTTGATGGCGGCCAGGCGGATCAATTTTTCGCCTTTTTCTTTGTCTTTTGGGACGCCGATGCCTTCTTTATACATCTGGCCCAGCCAATATTGGGCCACGGCGGCTTCGACGTTGAGTTCGCTGCCCTGCAAGGCTTGTTCGAAGTAATGGCGTGCCTTAGTGTAATTCCGTGTGACGCCGCGTCCCAGGAGATAGAGCATCCCCAGCATGGCCTGGGCTTCTGGCAGGCCCTGTTCGGCGGCTTTGGTGTACCAAAAGGCAGCTTTTTCATCTTTTTTGTAACTGTAAAAATAGGCATCGCCTAAATAGTTCTGAGCGTCCCGGTCGCCTTGGGTGGCAGCATTCTCTATCAGCATCCAGCCCACTTTATCGGCATCTCGGACGTGACCGCCGTCAGAGAGGAGTTCTAAGCCCCACGTATACAAGTTGATGGCCTGATTCTTCTTGGTCTGTTCGCTTCTATCCATGATTACCCTCCTGTGAAATACAAGTTCTATCTTTACTATAGCATCTGAGGAGGACAGGTTTTGTCAGGGTTAGGCAAAAAGGGCTTGTCGCACGACGACAGCGCCTTTTTTAGCAGTCAGCGGATGGGGTTAAATTTAAAAGCAACCTCTCAGTCAGCTTCGCTGACAGCTCTCCTAGAAAGAGAGCCTTGCACTGGCCTGCGCTCCTATTAGTCCGCTTCTAAGTGCAGGGTTTTGACCAGTCCGCTGCGGTTGTGTTTGACCGGTTCGTCGGTCAGGGCATCCAGGATGAGGCCGTAGTCTTTCTTTTCGATGTCTTCGCAGAAGGCGATTTTCAGGTACATCGTAGCCCGCGAGGAACCGACGTAGATGAGGCGCTGCATGAGGTCGTCCGGGAGTTCCGACAGATTGACGTCGATGAGGAGGACCGCCGTGGCTTCGAGGCCCTTGAATTTCCGTACTGACGTGAAGAGGATTTTGCCGTCTTCCGGTTCCGTCGTGACGGGAATCCCGTTGAGGGCCCGGCAGTCCTTGAGGCCGCTATGGGCGACGGAGTGGGCCGTGAGGATGACCATGTCCTTCAGGGCGACGCCTTGCTGGCACATGTCTTTGACGAAGCGGTCTGCCTGTTTCTGCAGTTCTTTTTCATTCCCATAAAAGACGGCTTTCGGCGTCATGCCCTGGATGGTGTTGACATAGCTGTCTTTCATGTGCATCAGTTTTCCGATGGACGTGGCGATTTCAGCGGTATTGCGGCAATTCTTATAGAGGACCAGGCGACATTCGGCATTCTTATCGATCCAGCCCGTCGTCTTGCGGCTCATGATGTACTGATTGCGGTCGTAAAAGATGTAGAAACAGCCGTCCTGCAATTCGGCCAGGAAGCTCAAGTGTTCCAGGATGGAATCGCTCAGGTCCTGACCTTCGTCGACAACGATATTGGGATAGGGCCAGTCGTCATCATTGAATTCGCTTTCAAAATACTCTTCAAAGACGGCGACGACTTTATTGAGGGGCAAGGTATCGTCCTGGAGAATTTCTTCGGCCAAAGTGCGTACATTATGAAAGGTAATCTGCGGGTCATGGTAATGGTGGCGCAGGTATTGCAACAGGAATTCGTTGAAGCACAGGTAGAGGACCTTTTTCCCCTGACTAGCCAGCATCCGCGCCTTTTCTACGGCCAGCATGGTCTTACCGGTACCGGCCGGGCCGTAAATGGCCGCCGTCCGCTGTTCCTGCAAAAAGCGCAGGATAGAGAACTGCTGATTGGTCAGCTGGACATAAGACGTCTTCGTTTCCCGGCTGCTGCTGGAAATCGTTTCGGCAATGCGGAAAGACGGCATGAGTGTCTGGATGAGGGCTTTGAATTCCGGCGGCTTCAGCGGTGTAAAGGACCGCCCCAGATGGTCGTGCCAATACGCATAGGCCTTGTCCAGGGCTTCTTCTGGGTGAGCTAAACTCAGCTGGTCCAGGATAATTTCCGGAACAGCTTCGGCTGGCAGACGCAGTTTCGAATCCATAGCGACCGACGTGAACCAGGCTGCCCGGCCGATCATGGGACAGTCATAGGGAAAATGCTGGCGCAGGATCCGCTGGATACGGTATTGCGTTTCCGCAGCCTGTCCTAAGGGATTGATGCGTTTTTCACTGTTATTCCTGCGGTTGATTTGGATCCAACTGCCGTCTTCATAGCCGATGCCACCGGATTTGACTTCGATGGACAAGATGCCCTTGGTCGGGTGGAAAATGATAAAGTCGCCTTCCCCTTCGCTTCGGTATTGGCCTGGTTCACCGAGCCAACGGAAGGAATGGAAGACGACATATCCGTCACTTAATTGTTGTAAGGCCTGGTAGACCTGGATTTCGCCATCGCTGCCATGAAAATCATCGTCAATGGTGGGATAAAAACGTGCCATGCAGTATCTTTCCTTTCTCTTTATCTTCTGTCATCGTGTTCTCCTTATTATACCAAGGATACTTCAGGGACGGAAGGGTGCCGAATTCTTTCAGTCTGGCTTTGAGCTGTTTTTGAAGTCCATGTTGCCAGAGGTAGCGGTCTATCATTTCTTTTTCGGCATACAATACGCTGTCTTCGACCTGGTGACGCGTGAAGGTATTCAGGCCATCGATTTCTAAGAGGCATGTATTCAGGCGGCCCACCAGTTCCCAGCAGGCCATCTTGTCTTCCATGACGGCCTGGTACTGTTCTTTCAATTCTTCGCGCATGCGGTAATAGTCCGTCAGCGAATGGACGTTGGAGAGTTTGTCTTTTGCCAGGACTTCTTCTGCTTTCTCGGCAACGCCAGTCCGTTCGAAGTCGTAGAAGTGGCAGTCGTCCAAGAGGTAGCCATGGACATATTTTCCCAGTTGTTCGTTGAAATTCAGGGGAAAGACGGCATGGCAGCGTTCACATTCAACGGTCTGTACCATATTCGGCAGATTATGGATCAGCAGGTTTCCTTGTTCATCGCGGTGATTGCAGATGGGTTCCCAGGCGTAACGGCGCCGGCTTGCCTGCAAGGTCGTGCCGGCCTTTTTGAAACAGTTGTCGATGAGCGTGAGTACTTCGTCCATATTGAGGCCCGGGATGTCGTCGAGGAGATTGACCGTACGATCATAATAATCGAGGGTCCCAAAGATGGGCATGGAAAAACGCATGACCCAATATGTCCTGAATTTCATCTGCTTGTACAGGGGAAAGAGAATGCTGCGGATGTGTTTGGCTGAAAACTCATCGTAATAGGGCAGGTCCAGGGTAAGGACCGCCCGACATTCGTCCACGTCAAGATCAAATTTCTTATAGCAGTTATAGATGAACTGGATAGCTTGCTGTGCTTGTACTACGTCGATTTGTTTCATACCTATCGCCTCCTTGGGTTATCTATTATATATAGTCAGGTAGACAGAATGTGTCTTGGCATAAAAAAAAACTTGTCGCCGCGCGACAAGTTTTTTTAGTGATTAGTGGCTAGCAACGGGTAAAAATTTTAAGCCATCTTCTACAAACTCCGTACTACAAACTATGTAAAAAAAGCAACCTCTCAGTCAGCTTCGCTGACAGCTCTCCTATCAGGAGAGCCGGGCTACGCGATTTTATATTTCTTTTCCAAACGTTCCAGGAGTTCCATGTAGCCTTTTACGAATTCCGGACCTTCTTCTTGTTCCATGTCCCGGACGGTCTGGTCGATTTTGGCTTTGATGGCGTCCGACAGTCCGCGGTCGGCCAGGGGGTAGACGACGTTGTTTTCTTTTTCTACGTGCTGCTGCAGGCGGTTGGCATAGGCCATGGCTTCAGTCAGGGCCTGGAGCTTGTATTCCGTCTTCGGTTCCTGGGTGTAGAGTTTCAGGGCTTCGTCGAGGGCCCGGACGTGGGCACGGATGAGGTCGTGTTCGACGAGCATGCCGTGCTTGATGATGATGGAGGCGACTTCTTCCAGATGGTCGACCATTTCAGGGAAGAGGACGAGTTCTTCCCGGCGGTGATGGTGGCCGTCGGCATAACGGCGGATGAAATCGAGGATTTCAGCAAATTCCTGCTGGTCGATTTCGGCGCCTTCCAAGATAGCGCAACACGATTCTTTGATGACTTTCAGCATCCGTGAAATATTGGCATGTTGTTTGACCATGACTTCCGTGCAATACATAAAGGCTCCCTCTCTTTCGTTTAAGCAGATTTCTTGACGATTTCATACTGGCCTTCGGCCGGGCTGGCGAAGGCGTAATCTGTAGCGGCCAGCAGGCCGTCGACTAAGGCCTGGCGCAGGGCATAGTAGCGGTCGCCGTGGCCCTTCCAGAATTCGCTGTGCAGGTCCATAGTCCGGTCCCAGGCGATGCGGCGGTCGTCGCTTTCGCGGACGCGGTTGACCTGGTCGCAGGGCATGCCATCGAGGAGCAGGTCGTCCAGGCGGTGGAAGGCTTCCGGTGCCGTAGCGGCAGTGAGGTGCTGGCTGGCGCCGAAATCATAAGCGGCCTGTTTCAGTGCCGTCAGTCGGTCTTCCCGGTCGCCGGCGACGTCGAGTACCAAAGCGGCATAGCGGCCTTCGGCATCGTGGATGCGCGACTGGAGCCAGCCGTGGATGTTCGATTCGTCGATGACTTCATCGAGTTGGCGGCGGTCTTTGCTGCCGTATTTGTCAGCTAAGTCGCTGTCGGACCAGCCCTGGGACGAAGCATAGCGGATGAGTTCGTCGATCAGGCTTTCCTGGAACTGGATTTTATTGTATAACCAAAAATGGATGGGTCCTAAAAATGCGCTCATGATGATACCTCCTCTTACTGTTTGTTCGCTTCGATGGCAACGTTGACGGCTTTAGTGACGATTTCCGGGTCGAGGCCGTGGACGAAGCAGGCATTGGCCAGGCTTTCCTGCTGCGACGACGGGCAGCCCAGGCAGTGCATCCCCTGGGAAATGAGGGTGTCGACAACTTCCGGATGAAGGCGGATGATATCGCCCATAATCATATCAGACGTAACCTTTTCATTCATAGCAAATTTATTCAAAACAGATTTCAACATAGTACCTACCTCCTAAGCAAGTGGATGAATTATATCTTAATCTCTAAGTGAGGTTCTCTCAACTTCTGAACGTAGTATACCATGGATAGCGGAGGGAATCGGTTGTTATTACAACGGTTGGGAAATTAGTGGCTCGTGGTTCGTGGTTCGTGGCTCGTAAAAAAGCGCTGTCTTTGCGACAGCGCCTTTTTAAGTTTGCAGCTTGCAGTTTGCAGTGAATGCTCTTAAATTTAAAACCATTCACTAACAACTAACAACTAGCCACTAACCACTCTTATTCTTCCTCTTCCGGGAGTTCTGCGTTATGATATACATCCTGGACGTCGTCGAGTTCGTCGAGGGCGTCTACGAAGCGTTCCATTTTTTCAGCGTCTTCACCGGTGAGTTTGATCGTGTTTTCCGGAATCATGGTGATCGATGCGTGTTCCGTTTCGATGTTGTTGTCAGCCAGGGCTTTTTCGACAGCGTCGAAAGCTTCCGGCGTGGTGATGATTTCGTAGTCTTCGTCCGAGACTTTTACGTCATCAGCACCGGCATCGAGGGCGACTTCCATAATCTGGTCTTCATCAGCCTGGTCGCGGTTAACGACGAAGATGCCCGTGTTGTGGAACATCCAGCTGACACAGCCCGTAGCGCCGAGGTTGCCGCCGGATTTGGAGAATTCATGGCGGACAGCAGCAGCTGCGCGGTTGCGGTTATCCGTGAGGACGTTGACCGTAACGGCGACGCCTGCCGGGCCGTAGCCTTCGTATACGATTTCTTCGTAGTTCTGGCCTTCTGTAGCGCCAGCGCCTTTCTGGATAGCCCGTTTGATGTTATCTTTCGGGATGTTGTTTTCTTTTGCTTTCTGAAGGGCCAGCTTCAGACGCATGTTGCCGACCGGGTCCGGACCGCCCATGCGGACAGCAATCGTGATTTCACGGCCGATTTTGGTCGTAATCTTACCGCGGATTGCGTCGTTTTTCCCTTTTTTACGTTTAATATTCGCCCATTTAGAATGTCCAGACATTCAAATGCCTCCCTTTATTTCCACCAATCTTCGCCGGCCAGGCGATCTAAGATGATAGCAGCTGCCGAACGGACAGATAAGTGATTATATTCCCCGGCCCCGTAAATCGGTTCCAGGATGAAATCAAATTTTTCCATCGTTTCTTTTGTCATGCCATAGCCCGTGCCAAAGAGCAGGAGGATCGGCGTATCGTCTTCTTCCCGCTTCTGCCGCAATTCCTTATAGGAAATGGTATTGGCATAGGTCCGCGCATCCGTCGTGACGACGTAAGGTTTCTTCCCTTCTGCGGTGGTGACAGCTTCGACAGCCGCTTCGATGGACGGGCGGATGTCTACGATATCGAAAGCCTGTGTACGGTAGCCGTTATAGTTGCGGCCCACCGGGCTTTCCCAGAAATCCATGATTTTATGCACCATATCGAGCTGCCCCGGAATATGGTGGATGATGAAATATTTCTTGACGCCATAGGTCTTGGCCGACCGCGAAATGTCATGCAA
Organism: Megasphaera jansseni; assembly: GCF_047974155.1. Lineage (NCBI taxonomy): Bacteria > Bacillati > Bacillota > Negativicutes > Veillonellales > Veillonellaceae > Megasphaera > Megasphaera jansseni. Next base: position 36,344 of record NZ_JBHYRR010000002.1, read on the forward strand.
ATCGTAGTTGGTGATGGCCGTAGCAATGACGTTGAAGTTCTTATCATATATGGGATAATGAACCAATCCGACATACAAAGGGGATTTCATCCTTTCTTCGCCCCTTTCAATTTTGCCAGTATCTTTTGGTCAGCTGGCGACAAATCGCAGTGCTGCAAAAGGTCCGGCCGTAATTCCAAGGTCCGCGCCAGCGACGCTTCCCGACGCCAGGCATCGATTTTTGCATGGTCGCCATTTCGCAGGACTTCCGGCACGGCCATGCCGCGAAAGACGGCAGGCTTAGTGTACTGCGGGTATTCCAGGAGCGACGAATAGAAGGAATCGTCAGCGGCCCCGGCGGCTGCGCCGAGGACACCGGGAATCATGCGGGCTACGGCATCGGTAACGGTCATAGCCGGCAGTTCGCCGCCTGTGAGGACGTAATCGCCGACAGAAATGGTCTCATCGGCCAGATCCTGTTCGACGCGGTAATCGACGCCTTCGTAATGGCCGCATAATAAAATAAGCTGGTCGTATGTCGCCAGCTCGCGTGCCTTGGCCTGCGTAAAGGTCTGCCCTGCGGGCCCCATGAAGATGATGCGCTGCCGCGGGACCTGACGCCGTACGGCTTCCACAGCGGCATACAAAGGCGCTGCCTTCATGAGCATACCACAGCCACCGCCATAAATCGTGTCATCGACCATGTGATGGCGGTCATACGTAAAATTACGGGGATTGGTCACATCCAAATCCAACAGGCCGGCTGCCCGTGCCCGCCCGATGATACTGTGCTGGAAAAAAGCTTCGATGAACTCCGGAAAGAGTGAGATAATGTCGATTCTCATTCGTCCACCCACTCCGGCGGATCAACGACGATTTTTTTGGCACTTTCATCAATGGACTTGATGACATCGGGGATGGCGGCCAGGAGGGTTTCCTTGCCGTCATCGGCAGTGACGACATAGACGTCGTTGCTGCCCGTGCGCAGTACGTCTGTAAGTTTTCCCAGTTCATGGCCCTGAAGGTCGTATACGGCCGAGCCGAGGATGTCGTAGATGTAGTGCTGGCCTTTCTGCAGGGGCACCAAATCTTCGCGCGGTACTTGCAGGTCTTTCTTGACCAGCCGTTCCGCGGCATTGCGATCATCGACGCCGGCAAATTTCATGAGGACGACCCGCTTATGAAGACGTGCGGATTCTACTTCATATTTCTTGCCGTCAATGTAACCGTATTTCATTTTCAGGAATCGTTTCGGAAAATCCGTATCGGGATAAATACGAACATCACCCCGCACGCCGTGCGGGGCAACGATTTGACCGATTGTAAAGAGATCTAATTCAGCCATCGTATTCTATTGGCGGATAGAAACGATCTTGCCGTCTTCAAGCAGGATTTCCGTTCCCATCAATTTTTCTAAATCATCGCCGACATTGACAACGACAGTCTGTTCAAGCGTGCCTTGTCTGATTTCGGAACCGATTGTCAACTGTTCAGCTTCTTCTCTGTCGTGCTGTGCCTTAGCCTTGGCTGCGGCGAGACGCTGTTTCTGTTCTTCTACTTTAGCACGCAAGGAAATCAACCCTTGGGCATCGATTTTGGCCTGTTCGGTCATCATGCGTTTGGCCTGGAATTCCAGGTTCTGCATTTCCCGATCGATGTCACTCAGGGCCTGGTCAGCACCTTTGAGGATACGATCCTTGAGGGCCTGCGTAACCTTTGCTTTGACAGCGACAGGAACGCGCAATGTAATCTGATCCATGGTTCCTCCTATACGATATCCACTGATACTTTCTTGTTAGCCTTCACTGCCGCAGCCTTGACAACAAGGCGCAATGCTTTCGCAATTTTACCCTGTTTGCCAATGACTTTACCCATATCTTCGGGTGCGACATGAAGCTGATAGACTTCGAGGCCTTTTTTTTGAATCTTGGTAACTGTAACCGCATCCGGGTTCTTGACGAGGGACCGGGCGATACATGCAATCAATTCTTCCATAGTATCCAGCCTCACTTACTTTTTGGATGCTTCAAACTGAGCCATGATGCCAGCTTTTTTGAAGATAGAACGGATCGTATCTGTCGGCTGTGCGCCTTTGCCGAGCCATGCTACAGCTGCTTCAGCATCGACGGTCAGACGAGAGTCCATGTCTTTGGACGGATCGTACATGCCCAATGTAGCAACCGGACGACCGTTGTTACGAGCATCGCGGGAATCAGCGACGACGACGCGGTAGATCGGTTTCTTTTTAGCACCTAAACGAGCCAAACGAATTTTAATCATTGAAAATCACCTCCTTGATATAGTATCTTATTTCCACAAAAAAGGGAAATCCATTAAAAAGGCAGACGCGGCATGAAACCCCGTCGTTTATTCTTTTGTGCTTTCTTGGCCTGCTTCATCATCTTCTGCATTTCTGCGAACTGCTTGATGAGGCGGTTGACATCCTGGACGCGCGTGCCGCTGCCCTTGGCGATGCGGCGCTTGCGGCTGTCCTTGATGAGCATCTTGGGATTGGCACTCGACCGTTCCTGGGCCGTCATGGATGTGATGATGGCTTCGATCCGCTTGAATTCTTTGCCATCCATGTCGACTTTGTCGAGTTCTTTCTTATATTTCCCGATGCCTGGGATGAGGCTCAGGAGACTGCCCATATTGCCCATCTTCTTGATCATATGGAGCTGGGACAGGAAGTCATCGAAGGTGAAGGTACCACTTTTCATGGTCTTCTTCATGTTTTCCATCGACTCTTCATCGAAAGCCGCCTGGGCTTTTTCGATGATCGTTTCGACGTCGCCCAAATCGAGGATACGCGATGCGTAGCGGTTCGGGTGGAATTCTTCCAGGCCGTCGAGCTTTTCGCTGACGCCGATGAACTTGATCGGTTTGCCCGTGACAGCCTTGATGGACAAGGCGGCACCGCCGCGGGCATCGCCATCGAGCTTGGTCATGATGATACCGTCGATACCGAGGGCTTTATCGAAGGCCGATGCAGCCGTAACGGCATCCTGACCGGTCATGGCGTCGACGACGAGCAGGATTTCATGGGGATGAACTTCATTCTTGATGTTGATAAGTTCGTCCATGAGGGTTTCATTGATATGTAAACGGCCGGCCGTATCGATGATGACGACATCGCGTAAATGGCTGGTCGCATAGGGAATGGCGTGCTGAGCAATGGCAACAGGGTCCTTGCTGCCCTCTTCGGTATAGACGGGCATGTCCAGTTCCTGGCCGAGGACCTGCAGCTGCGTGATAGCCGCCGGACGATAGACGTCGGCTGCGACCATGAGCGGGCTCTTGCCCTGGGACTTCAATTTCTTGGCCAGCTTGGCGGCCGTCGTCGTCTTACCAGCCCCCTGGAGACCGACAAGCATGATGATGGTCGGTGGCTTCGGAGAAATGGTGATGCGGCTCTGTGTCCCGCCGAGGAGTTCTGTCAGTTCATCGCGGACGATCTTGATGACCGTCTGTGACGCATTGAGGCTGCCGAAGACTTCTTCGCCGACGGCCTTCTCTTTGACTTTCTTGATGAAATCTTTGGTGACGGCAAAGTTGACGTCCGCTTCCAGAAGGGCGCGGCGCATCTCTTTCAGCGCTTCGCTGACATCCTCTTCAGAAAGCTTCCCTTTGCCGCGGAGTTTTTTAAATGCCGCCTGGAATCGTTCGGACAGACTTTCAAATGGCATAAGGGGCCTCCTTCTATAACTCTATTTCATGCAAAAGCTGTTTCGCTCTTTCAAGGGTTTGCGGTCCTTCCCGGTCGAGAAGCCGCTCTACTTCATCAATCTTATCCCGGACCGCATCATAGCGGGCCAGCAGATGAAGGCGCTGTTCGTAACTTTCCAGTGAATGGGAAGCGCGCTTGAGCATATCATAGGCACCTTGGCGGGAAATGTTCAGTTCCTCCCCGATTTCGCTCAGGGACAGGTCCATGTCGAAATACATTTCCATGCAGCGCCGTTGTTTCTCCGTAAGCAAAGGCCCGTATAAATCGAGGAGCCGTCCCTTGCGGACTACATCTTCAAGCATGGCTTCACCGCCTTTCAAACAGCGTACTTTGGTATTATAACGGAAACCGCCACGTCTGTCAAGTATTTTTACTTGTCAGAGTTCGTAGGGGCCGCCCAAAGGGCGGCCCGCAGGCCGTGCCTCGTGGATGCTTTAAATTTCGTCCCGTTTGCTAAAAACTACAAACTGCAAACTACCAACTATTACGGTACGATGGATACGCGGACGTCGTAGAAGGTGCTGCCGGCGCCTTCATCGGTCAGGCGCTGGGATGTGAGGACATTGATGGAAGCCCCCTGCCCTTTGACGCGTTCCCGCCACCAGACGCCTTCGCTGACGACCTGGCCCGGCACGGTCCGGTCGGAAATGACGACGGTGAAATCGGCCCGGCCCCGTTCATTGGCCAAGGTCACGGTCTGGCCGTCGCACAGGCTGTAGCGGGCCGCATCATCAGGATGGACGAAGAGGTCCATGGTGTGGGATGCCGTCAGTTCATCCCGTTCGTTAAAGGACGAATCGAGGATGCGCATATCCGGCCCGTTGACCAAGGCCAGGGGGCCGTCGTCTGCTGTAAGGGGCAGATAGTCCGGCAGGGCCGGCGTCAAGGCCGCATTGTAGATTTCGATTTTCCCCGACGGCGTCCCGAACCGGGTCTGGTAATCCGCCGGCATGGGCAGCGGCGTCGGCAGGCCCTGACGGAGGCGCTCCTGGTCGACGGGCAACGGCCACTTAGTCGTCGACACTGCCAGGGCTTCGACGAGGTCCCGTTCCGACTGGTCATAGAAGGCGTCCCGTATGCCCATGGCATGGGCCAGGTCACAGGCGACACGCCAGTTGGAGCGGCTCTGGCCGACGGGCGGGATGGCAGCATAGCCGCACTGGATCGTATAATTTCCATAAGAATAATAGGCGTCGTCGTGCTCCAGGGAGGTCGTCGCCGGCAGGATGATGTCGGCATAACGGGCTGTGTCGGTCATAAAGCGTTCGTGGACGACGGTGAATAAATCGTCCCGCCTGAGGCCTTTCAGGACCTGGTTCTGATCCGGCGCCGTACAGGCCGGATTGGACGAATAGACAAAGAGGCTGCGGATGCGGTCGTCTTCCGTCAGGGCCTGGCCGATACAGCACATGTTGACAACGCGCCGGCCCGGCTGCTTCCAGGCGGAATGGGTGACGATTTCTTTATCATAGGCTTTCGACGCCGACGCCGAAGTCAAGAGGCCTGCCCCCTGCTTTCCCCAGGCGCCGACGACGGCCGGCAGGCAGGTAATGAGGCGCGTCGTCATGGCGCCGTTGCGGTAGCGGGACTGGCCGCTGCCGAGGCGGATAAAAGGCGCCCGGGCCCGGCCATAAGCATGGGCCAGTCCGACGACAGCCGCTGCCGGCACACCGGTGATGCGCTGCGTTTCTGCTGGCGTATACTTGGACAGGACCGTTTTCTTCAAGGCATCCCAGCCGACGACGTTCCGGGCCAAGAAGGCTTCATCAGCCAGGCCGTCGCGGTCGAGGACGTGCATCATGCCCAGGGCCAGGGCGCCGTCCGTACCGGGGCGGACGGCGATGAAGTGGTCGGCCAGGTCGGCCGTCTTATGGCGATACGTATCGATGCACCAGACGACAGCCCCTTTGGCCCGGGCCGCTTCGACATCGTGGCGGAAGTGGATATTCGTAGCCAGCATGTGGATGCTCCAGAGGAAGATGCAGTCGCTGTCCTGCGCTTCCTGCGGCGCCGTCGGCATGGTACTTCCCATGACAGCCTTGAAGCCCCGCCCCTTGGCCAGAGCGCAGATGGTCCGGTCCAGTTCAGAAGCGCCCAGACGGTAAAAGAACCCGTGCAGGGCGTCGTGCTGGATGATGCCCATGGTACCGGCATAGGAATAAGGCAGGATAGCTTCGGCACCGGTGTCAGCGATGATGGCTTTCCATTCCTTGGCGATGTCAGACAACGCCTGTTCCCAGGAAATGGGCGTAAACTGGCCGCTCCCCTTGGGGCCGGTCCGCTTCAGCGGCGTCGTCAGGCGGCGCGGCGAATGGACAGTCCGTTCATAATGGGCCATCTTCGGGCACAGCGTCCCGCGTGTAAAAGGATGGGAGGCGTCGCCGGCGACGGATACGACGCGGCCGTCCTCAACAGACACGACGAGCCCGCAGGCATCGGGACAGTCATAAGGGCAGACAGATGTGTAGGTTTTCATGGTATCACCTCTTGTTTCGTGGAAAAAAGGAGCTGTCGCATCGCGACAGCTCCTTTTAAGCAGTTAGCAGTTAGGGGTTAGCAGTTAGCAGTTAGCAGATGGCATAACCCTTCGTGCGACAGCGCCTTTTCTTGTAGGGGCGCCACGTGGGGCGCCCGCTCTGGGATATGTACGATTTCCTTTTTCTTCCCAAGGGAAGCGCTTAGTGATGGAACAGGCGCAGGCTGGTCATGGCCATGGCGATGTTGTATTTATCGCACGTTTCGATGACGTTGTCGTCGCGGATGGAGCCGCCGGCCTGGGCGATGTAGTCGACGCCGCTGCGATGGGCCCGTTCGATGTTGTCGCCAAAGGGGAAGAAGGCATCACTGCCCAGGGCTACGCCGTGGAGCTGGGTAATCCAGGCTTTCTTTTCTTCCCGTGTGAGCGGTTCCGGTTTTTCTGTGAACAAGTCCTGCCAGATGCCGTCAGCCAGGACGTCTTCATCGTCATCGGAGATATAGACATCGATGGCGTTGTCGCGGTTCGGGCGGCGGACATCGTCGCGGAAGGGCAGGTTCAGGACCTTCGGATTCTGGCGGAGCCACCAGATATCGGCCTTGTTGCCGGCCAGGCGCGTGCAGTGGACGCGGGACTGCTGGCCTGCGCCGACGCCGATGGTCATGCCGTCTTTGACGTAGCAGACCGAGTTGGACTGGGTATATTTCAAGGTAATGAGGGCAATCATCAGATCGCGCTGGGCCGCTGCCGGGATATTTTTGTTCTTCGTCGGGATATTCTTGAAGAGGTCCGTCGTGATTTTGGCTTCGTTGCGTTCCTGTTCAAAGGTGACGCCATAGACTTCTTTCGATTCGACGAGGCGCGGCTTGTAGTCCGGGTTGATCTGGAGGACGCAGTAGTTCCCCTTCTTCTTGGTCTTTAAAATAGCCAGGGCTTCGTCACTGTAGCCCGGAGCGATGACGCCGTCCGAGACTTCCCGTTTGAGGAGCGTTGCCGTTTCGACATCGCAGACGTCAGACAGGGCGACGAAATCGCCGTACGAGCTCATGCGGTCGGCACCGCGGGCACAGGCATAGGCCGAAGCCAGGGGCGATAATTTCAGGTCATCGACCCAGTATATCTTTTTCAGGGTATCACTCATGTCCGTAGCGACGGCGGCCCCAGCCGGGCTGACGTGCTTGAAGGAAGCCGCTGCCGGAAGGCCTGTGGCTTCTTTCAATTCTTTGACCAGCTGATAGCTGTTGAAGGCGTCGAGCAAATTAATATAACCGGGGCGGCCGTTGAGGACCGTAAAGGGCAGGTCGCTGCCATCTTTCATATAAACCCGGGCCGACGACTGGTTGGGATTGCAGCCGTATTTTAATTGCAGTTCTTTCATGGTGATTCCTCCTGAATAGTTAAGCAAAAATAAAAAAATACCGACACTTCTGGAACGTTTCGCCCAGACGGTCGGCTCGTATGAATCATGCTCCCCGTGGTAACTCCACTTCCGTCAGTCACATGTTTCAGATTTATTATACCGTCCGCAGACGGGAGATGTCAAGAAAAAGGGCCGCCCTTCGGACGGTCCCTTTTTCTGTAGGGGCGCCACGTGGGGCGCCCCTACAGGATGATGTGATTTCCATTTCCCATTCGGTTTACTGGGAGAAACATCCAAATTCCGAACGGGGCGCCCACGTGCGCCCCCTACAGTGCCACGAGCCACTATCCTGCCTGTTGTTCAAAGATGTCCTGGGCCAGGCCCATGGGTTCATCGCGGAAGAGGCGTTCGTCCATGGTCTTCAGGTCTTCGGCGATATGCGGTACGAATTCCATCTGATTGAGGATGTCCTTCTGCAGATCTACGCCCGGTGCGATTTCCGTGAGGACTAAGCCCTTATCGGTGAGGACAAAGACGCAGCGTTCGGTGATGAACATGACCTGCTGATTGTGTTTGTGGGCATATTCAGCACTGAAGGTGATCTGGCCGACCTTATCGATGAACTTCTGGACAGCGCCTTCATGAGTGATGACCAGTTTGCCATCCCGGATTTCTTCGCGCAGGCCTTTGGCCGTGAAAGTGCCGCAGAAGACGACTTTATGCGTGTTCTGGGTGATGTTGATGAAACCGCCGCAGCCGGCGATGCGGTCTTTGAACTTGCTGACGTTGACGTCGCCTTTGGTGTTACATTCTGCCATGCCCAGGAAAGCCATATCCAGGCCGCCGCCGTCGTAAAAGTCGAACTGGTACGGATGGTCGACGATGGCATCGGCGTTAGCCGAACCGCCAAAGTCGGCGCCACTGGCCGGTACACCGCCGATCGGCCCGGCTTCGACGGTCAGGGTCAGCTGGTCGCCGATACCTTCTTCATTGGCTACGCTGGAGACGCCTTCCGGGATCCCGATACCCAGGTTGACGACGGCATTGGGCACGAGTTCCATCGCAGCCCGGCGGGCGATGACCTTGCGGGCATTGAGTTCCATCGGCGGAATCTGGGACAGAGGCATACGCATTTCACCGGTATAGGCCGGGTTCTGGACCTGGCGGACCTTGGACAAGACGATATAGTCGACGTCGATGCCCGGCAGGACGACGTGTTTCGGCGGAATCGTCCGGTTTTCAGCCAGTGTTTCGACCTGGACGATGACCATGCCGCCGCTGGCTTTGGCTGCCAGGGCCATGGGCAGGAGTTCCATACGGACTTCTTCGTTATCCGTCGATACGTTGCCGTTCAAGTCGGCGCAGGTCCCGTGGACGATAGCGACATCAATCGGGAACGGTTTGTACCACAGGTATTCTTCGCCATCCAGTTCCTTGACTTCGACCAGGTCTTCCTTCGTGATGCTGTTCAGTTTCCCGCCTTCGATACGGGGATCGACGAAAGTATTGAGACCGACGCGGGTGAAGAGCCCCGGTTTGCGGCCGGCGATGCTGCGGAACCACTGAGCCATCGTACCCTGCGGCAGGTTGTAGCCTTCGACCTTGTTGTCCATGACCAGTTTCCCCAGTTTGGGAGCCAGGTTGTAATGACCGGCAATGACCCGTTTCAGCATGCCTTCATGGGCGAAATGGCTGGCACCTTTGCTCACACCGTCACCGATGCCGGCCGTATGGACCAGTGTCAGCTGCTGCGGATATCCTGTCTTGGTAAAGCGGTCTTCCAGGGCCTGCAATACTTCTTCCGGCAATGCACACTGTGCAAAACCACAAACGGCGATAGTCGAACGATCTTTAATAAGCGATGCTGCATTTTCTGCTGTAATCAGTTTTGCCATGATGACTCCCTCCTTATAGATTTCCTTGCTTGACTTTGATGAGCTCTTTTTCTTCTCATCTTCTGGCTTTAGTATAACCCCTTTTGTCCTTGAAAAATACGCACAAAGCCGTGACAGAAAATGAAAAAGTTGCCTGGAGATGACAAACGTGACAAGGTCTTTCCTTGAAGGTGTCCCATCCAGGCTATATAATGAATATAAGGAATATATACGTATTCAATTTTACAATCGAAGGAGTCTTACTTATGAATCCTTATGCAGAAGTCCTCAAGCAGCTGCTGCAATATACGGAAACAAAATATACGACCTTATCCCAGGCCATCGACTATGACATGTCCTATATCAGCAAATGGGTCAACGGCGCCCGTCTGCCGGCTTCGCGCCATGCCGACCGCATCCACGAGGACATGGCCCGCTTCTTTGCTGGCATCGCCCAGAAACAGCACCAGGAAGCCGACCTGAAGCGCATCTTCTCCTTTGCCGACGATGGCCAGGACCTGGCTTTCCACCTCTACGACCTGCTAAGCCGGGCCTACCGCCAGGCCCAGGCCAAGACGGGGAAAAGCGAAAGCCGCGATCAGGCCATCCATTTCTACGCCGGCCGCGCCGACTGCCACACGGCCCTGCGCCAGCTGCTCCACCAATACCTGGAAGGCCTCCAGTCCCAGGGGATGCTGGTCATGACCGGCCAGTTCCACGTCCTCGACCAGAACGGCATCTGGCAGCTCCTGGAAGAATGTCACAACGACCGCTGGTCCTGCGATGTCCACTTAGGCCTGAAAATGGATGTCTTCGCCGACCATATGCCCCAGGCCGCCAGCAGCCTCTATCAATGCCTGGACCACTTGTTGACCTATAACTTCACGATGCATGAAATCGACCATGAATCGTACCGCAACATCATCGTCCTCAAAGACGCTTTTGCCTACCTCTATTACGTCGACGGCGACGACTACATCGACATGTGCCTGACCATTACCGACCCGGTCCAGGTCCGGGAGATCTACAAGAAGTGCTGCGCCTACATGATGGTCCAGCCCGTCCTCATGGAGCCCCGCCAGTCCCTGGGCATGGAAAAATTCGGCTACCGCGACATTTTCTTTACGTCCAACAACTACCTCTTCTTCCTGACCAACGGCCTGGAATTCCTCCTCCCCGACGAGGTCTATACGTCATTGTGCCAGCTCATCGACGAAGGGAAATATCCCAATGCCACCAAGGAATGGGTCCGGCGCATCCAGTACATCTGGTACCGTATCATCGAGCAGGGGCGCATGAAGATCATCATGCCCAAGAATTCCATCATCCGCTATCTGGAAACGGGCTGTTTCTACCTGACCGACATGAACTATCAGATGACGCCAGACGAAAGAAAGGCCCAGCTCAACCTCATCGTCGAAAAGATGAAGCAGAACTCGGCCATTACTTACGGGATCCTCCTCCCGGCATCGGGAGAAAGCAGTTATACGAATTTTTCCAATCTCGCCTTTTACGGCAATTATACATCGGCCTTCTTCAAGAAGAATACTCATCATATCCTCCCCCAGACCAAGCCCATCTACCTGCTCAACAATTCCCAGCTCATTTCCTGCATGCACGAGTTCTTCGACGGATTGAGCCGGTCGCCCCATTACAAAGGGTTTTCGGCCGAAAATGTCGAAGCCCTGCGGGGCCTCATCACGCCGCTCATGACGGTCCTGACCGAAGAGAACGGCGACGCCTAGTTGTCCGGCTTTTCCGGCTGGGAAATGCTGCGGACGGTGATCTTGAGGATTTCCACGGACATGCCCGTCGTGTATTCCACTTCCTGCTGGATATCCCGGCGGATGTGGCTCATGAGCTTCTTGATGTGCTGGCCGTAGGCAATGGTCAGGGACAGGATGATGGCCAGGCCATTGCGCGTCGAGTTGTAATTGATGGCCACCCGCAGGCGGTTGACCTTGGTGACGCCCGGACTCTTTTTCAGGGCATGGCGCACCAGCGCTTCCAGGACATCGTTGGAAAAGGTCAATTTCCCATAATAGCTGAAGACGGGCCGGACGACGGACCGTTCAAAGGGCGATATCTTCTTGCCGTTGCGACCGTAAAAGAAGGACCGGATCGGGTCCAGGAGGTAGCCCTGGAAATGGGGCTTCAGTTCCATCGTCGGCACGGGGATGATGTGCTTGCCCTCTTTGATGCGGATGGCCCGGGCCTTGGCGATTTCCGACGGGCACGACACGTCTTCGATGCGGATGAACTGCGATGCTTCCGGCAGCTGCAGGGACTCGCAGATGCGGTGGATCATGTGCTTCGACGTGCCCAGGATGAGCAATTTATCGGGATGGATCTTTTCCAGCGCCGCCCGCATGGCCGCTGCATCTTCAGGCTTGTTGAAAATAGCCCGTCGCACGGCTTTCAAGCGGTTCGTCTCTTCCTTAGCCGACCGGCCGGCGACGATGCGGTTGTGGTCGATGAGCAGGCCATCGTCGATGATGGCCTGGATATCGTGGTCATAGGCGACGACCAGGGCGTGGTGGCTCTTGCCGGTGCCGCTGGCGCCAATAAAGCCAAAAACTTCCATGCGTCTCACCTGCTTTTCCTAAGCCTTTTCCTCAACATGATCCAATAGGGCCTTTACCGCCTTGGCATCGACCGTAAAGACGCCGACCTTTTCCGGGAAACGGCCTGTCGTGCCATGGAAATCCGAGCCGCCGCTGACGTACCAGTGACGCTGCCGGGCCAGTTCCAGGAATTCGTCATAGCGGCCGCGGTTCTTGGGATGATAGACTTCGACGCCGTCAAAGTCATGAGCCAGTACCTGGCCCAGCGTCCGCTTGAGCAGGCCCGGATGAGCCAGTATGGCCGTACCACCGGCCTGGCGGATGAGGGCTGCGCAGTCGTCGATGCTGCGGCGGTGATAGGGGACGTAAGCCGGACCGCCGCGATAGAGCAGTTTATCGAAGACGGTCTTGACGTCCGGGAAATAACCTTTGGCCACGAGCAGACGGGCAATATGAGGCCGGCCGACGGTCCCGCCCTGGCGCAGCGTCGCTTCGATGCCGCTGCGGTCGATATCATAGCCTAAGCTGCGGCAGCGGTCGACGATTTCCAGGGCCCTGTTGAAACGCCGTTCCTTAAACTGCGCGCAGTAGTCCTGCAATCCCTGGTTCTGGGTATCGATGCCGTATCCCAGGATATGGACGTCTTCGCCATCACATTCCGAGCTGATTTCAATGGCCGGGATGACGCGGATGCCAGGAGCGAAGCGATGGCTGCCGTTATAGGCCGCTACCGTATCGTGGTCGGAAATGGCCATGACGCTGAGCCCGGCAGCGACGGCCATCTGGGTCAGCTGTTCCGGTGTATATACACCATCAGAACAATTCGTATGCATGTGTAAGTCAACGATCATTGGACGCCACGCCTCCCTGCAATAAATGAAGAATGGACTTGATGCCGACGCCGGTCGCCCCGATGAGGCCCGTTTCGTCGGCTTTTTCATTGAATGCCGGGCCGGCGATGTCCAAGTGGATCCACGGCGTGCCATCGTGGACGAACTGCTTGAGGAAGAGGCCTGCCGTGATGGCACCCGCTTCGGGGCCGCCGACATTCTTCAAATCGGCGACGTCGCTTTCCAACAGCTTTTCATATTCTTCATCAGCCGGCAGCTGCCATATCTTTTCGTGGACTTCCGTCGCGGCGCTGAAGAAGCGGTTCATCCATTCCTGGTCGTTGCCGATCATGCCGGTCCGCACCGTCCCCAGGGCCGTCACGCAGGCACCGGTCAAGGTCGCCAGATCGATGAGGCGCGTCGCCCCCTTTTCCTGGGCATAGGTCAGGGCATCGGCCAGGATGAGCCGCCCTTCGGCATCCGTATTCTTGACTTCGACGGTCTTGCCGTTATACATGGTCAGGATGTCGTCGACGTGATAGGCCATGCCGGACGGGATGTTTTCGACCAGCGGGATGACGGCCAGGACGTTGACAGGGTATTTGAGAAGCATCAGGGCCCGCATGACGCCGACGGCCGCCGCTGCCCCGGCCATGTCGTCCTTCATGAATTCCAGGTTGGCATGGCTCTTGAGGGACAGGCCGCCGCTGTCATAGGTGACGCCCTTGCCGACGATGCCCAGGACTTCGCGGCTGTTGGGATCGCCCTGATAGGCAATGGACAGGAGCTGGGGCGGATTCATGCTGCCCTTGCCGACGGCGACGATGCCGCCCATATGGCGCTTTTCCAGGGTCCATTTATTGAGGTTCTCGATGAGGATGTTGTCGCTTTTGAGCATGCCCCCGACGATATCGGCGAATTTGCGCGGCGTCAAATCATTGGACGGCATATTGACCAGGTCCCGCGCCGCGTAGATGCCTTCATAGATGGACGTATACATATAACACATGGAGTTGAATTCCTTAGGCCGCAGGCTGTGGGTCAGGATGTTGATATTCTGAATCGTCCGGCTCTTGGCTTTGCGTTTATAGTGGTTGAATTCATAATTACGGTACAACAGGCCGTCGATGAGGGACCCCAGATCCATATCCAGGGTATCGGCCAAGACCGCCAGTTCACTGACGCCTTCTGCCATGGCCGCTGCCATGAGGCGCCGGGCCATGCGGAAATCTTCATACGTCGAGTAGCGGATGGGCTTCCCTTCCAGGCCGATTAGGAAATACGTCTTGGCCCGGCCATCAGACAGGCAGTGGAAGACATGAAGGGACGTATGCTGCAAGATCTCCGGATGCTGCCCGGCATAGGCCCGGATGAGCTGGACATCCCCTTCCGGCAGCTGGCACAGCGTCGACCCCCGTTCATTCAGGCCGACAGCGACGGTGTCCATGCCGCCATTGCCATTATAAGTAATCATACACATCGCTCACTTTCCATCTATAGACAAACAAGTAGTTTTTGTAACATATCACTTCTTTCATTATACATTCGCCATGTCGCCAAAATCAAGAATCGAGGGGAATTCAAGATTCTGTAAATTTTCTTAAAAAAACACTTGCATTTCTCATAGCTTTAGTGTATTATATTACATGTGCTCAGGAAACAGCGAGTACAAAGAACAACAAAACATGGACCATTAGCTCAGCTGGAAGAGCACCTGACTCTTAATCAGGGTGTCCAGGGTTCGAGCCCCTGATGGTCCACCATAACAAAGCTGATAGCCATCGCATTTATGCGGTGGCTATTTTCGTATGACCCCAAAAGATATGGTGTCTTTGACCCCATTTTGACCCCGCCACATATCACTCCATTATTTAATCATTATATAAATAAAAAATAGCCCCTGGGCTCGGCAATCTGCATACAATCGCAGTGCGTACTACCAGGGGCTGCTACATTATTATAGTTTTATATAGGTTATGCGTTTGTGGATGTGGTGCTCTTGCTCAGTACAAACTTAACTGCCCAAATCGTGCCGTTGATCAGGAGCGGCAAAACAAATTTGTCACGGATAGCATTCCAGCCAGTTTCGGACGCGGCCTGCGCCTGTACCTGTGTCACAAACTTATCCGCTACGGATTCAAGCGCGGTCATCCCTTCATTACTCAAACTTTCAATGATCTGCTGTTTCGCGGATTCTACTACATCGCTCGTATCAAGAGCTGCCAACATACCATCACGTACTTCAGTCCATTTACTCATAGTTTTCCCTCCAATTTGGCCGGACATGCCTATGTCCGGCTCTGTCCGGCCAGTCCGAAAATATAAAAATAAAAAGTGTATACTAGAAAGTTAATCATCCCCTTTCGTCGCACGAAAGATAAATGATCACCTCCTGGATTACTGTAAGCTGCATTCGTAATCGGTGACGCCGCGGGCGATAGCTCGTGCGAAGTCATCCCATTGGTTGACGAGCAAGTCGGCGTCATCGTCATTGTCGATAAAAGCAGTTTCTACGAGTACGGCCGGCATATCGGTATGTTTTAAGACGATAAGCCCAGGCATTTCTTTTACGCCGCGGTCTACTGTACCCAGGGCATCAATAATTTGACTTTGGATGCACTGAGCCAGGTTTCCACCGTCACTCATGCAACTGTAACATTCGACTTCTGTGCCGCGTGCCTGCCCGTTAGCAGCATTACAATGTATACTTACAAAGACGTCTGCCGGCCATGCATTGGCATCTGCGCAAACAGCGACGGGGCGATCGTCGTAACTGCTGTCGTAGTATAAATTATCCGACTGTAAAAGCCGGCATTCACAGCCAGCCGCTTCTAAATATTTTTTTACTGCGGCGCCAATTTTTGCGGCTACGTCGCACTCACGCAGTCCACTGTTGGGGTTGATTGCTCCGCTGTCATAATCTAAATCGTGACCTGGGTTAATGTATACTTTCATTACTATTATCTCCTTTCTTTGTAGTGGCGGCGGTCTTGATATTGCCGCCAATATAACCGAGCAGGCCGCTTGCGATGGACATAGCTAGTTCATTCTGCTCATAAAAAATGGCCAGAATCAGCGCTACTACAAGGCCGATAATGACCGTCAAATCTACCACGTTAATCTTATCAATCATAAGCATCACCCTTCAATTAAAAAGACAGCTCTGCGGCTTTCCATAGTGTGTTCATCATTCATTTTCCTTTTGTTCTTCTTTCTGCAAAGCATGGACAATACGAGCGCTTAGAATATGCTTATATTTGTCCATCACTTCTGATTGCTCTGTCATTAAGTATCGTTCTGTGGCATCAAGATCACTAGAGTGTTTATTCAAGTATTCTTCTAATTTAACCCACTTTTCGCTTAATTCACAACGTTCATCCACCATTCTATAAATGTAGTCTTTCATGCTTCTTTCGCCTCTTTCTCTACGATAGTTCTACCCCTTGTAAGTTACTTTGCCGTCATACGTAATAGTAGCCGCGGCCAGCGCCTCTTTGATGGCCTGGGCGACGTATTCTTTCTTGGCGTACGTGCTGGCGATGTTGTTCCCACTGGCGTCAGCTATCGCTTTGCTGGCAGTCCCCGTCAAATCACCTATCACGTCGCCGTGGAATCCGTCTGATTGTATACTCCCTACTAATGTTCCGCCTTTTGCCGATGAGGTGTTCTTCCAAAAGTTCCAAACACCGCCGTATTCATAGAAATCCACCTGGTCATGCCCTGCGTACCCGAAATCGATTGCATGATAGTATGTATCGGCATTTCCCTCACCACGGAATTTCCGGCATTGGAAATAGTTTGCCGCGCCGCTCCCTGTTTGAAAAGATGGCGCCGTCAGATTCCCTGATAGTGTACCACCGGATAACAGTAGATAGCTGGTATCGATGCGCCGGCCTACGCTATCATAGACGGCGCTTTTAGACGTGACGTATTTCAGCGACTTCCAGGCTGTGGCGCCGTCCCCAATTTTGAAAAAGGTCGTGTCGGTCTCTACCCCAAGCTCGCCGTCCAGCAGTACGGGGTTCTTGGCGGTCCAGTTGGCCGCCGTGTCATGCCGGCACTTGAGCTGTGCTTTTACGGTTTTGGCCATGGTCCGTCACTCCTTTTACGCATTGCCACAATCCAGGATAAGCGTGTCACTGTTACGGATGAGGTCGGCCGAGTCGGCCAGGTCTGTCGATTTCGACGATTTGAAAGCGGCCACAAATCGCGCCTGGGTATAGTACAAATTAGTCCCCCCCTCGGAGACATCAGCTGTACTCAAGACGACGTTTCCTGTTTTGCCGTTGACGCTGGTGACAACGTCCGTTGGCGCTTTGAGTTGTACCCAGTTGGCCAGGGTCGACGCCGGTGCCTGTTTTAAAATCCAGGTGCCCGTGCCGTCGGTGCGGATAGCGATGTCACCTTCCTGGGCCGTCAAGGCCAGCATTTCCGTTTCGCTGGCGACGGTGTGGGGCTCTGAGATGGCGATAGCCGGGATGACGCTTTCACTCAATTTGCCGTTGGCATCGAGAATTGGAATCTGACCAGCTGCCGTGCCGACATTTTTTGTGGCGGCTGTGCCGACGCCGCCGACGTCTGCCGTCGTCAGATTACTGCCGGCGGTGACGCGCCCTTTAGCATCGACCGTCACTTTGCTGTACGTGCCGGCTTTGACGCCCGATGCGACCAGGGCGACGGTGATACTCGTTCCAGCCGAGCCGTCAAAGGTTGCCGAACCGGTGGCGTCCCCGGCGATGGCAATAGTCCGAGACGCAGACAGTTTGTCCGCGCTGGCCACATTGGAGACGCTCATGGTCCCATCGGCCGCAATCGATACTTTTCCGGTCCCGGCAGCGGTCTTTACGCCGCCGATGGACGCCCCGCCGATGGGCAGGCGATAGACCAGCGTGTCGACGCCGTCGATTTGGATATAGCCGTTCTGCTCACTGGCGCTTACCAGGACCCCGGCATAATGCAGGCCGACCCAGCTGGTAACGCCGTCGCCCAGTTTAAATTTCCCTGTGTCGACTTCAACGCCCGGTTCGCCTTTCGCCAGTACCGGGTTCTTTTCGACCCATGTAGCGGCCGCATCGTTACGCAGGTATAAGGTTTTCACTTTTAATGTTTGTTCGCTCATGCGTGCCCTCCATCAATTGCAATAATGTCATTATAATCGGACCCGACGCAGTAGTATTTCCCGTCGTCCGGGTCGTAGCGATACAATTTATTAGCTGTCGTATCGCCGTACAGCACGTTCACATCACCGATGTTAGGAAAGTGGAAGCGGCTGTCAAATGGCAGATACTCCAGATGCGTTAACGCCGCCGCAAATTCGGCCTCTGTACCCGTGTAGCCGTTTTGTACAGCCACGTCATAGGCACTATAGCCGCGTTCACCACGGCGGGCGAATTTACCGGAAATACCGCCTCCGCTGCTCAACTGTGCTTTTAATGTTGCCATTTTATCTAATCACCTCGTTACGTCTGCGATGACCCGGAATAGGCCCGGCCCGACGGTCTGCACTCCGCCGCCCTGGGTCCGAACCTCGATGTCCCATACATAGTCACCGGCTTCTAGATTGGCCGTCATGTCATGGGTCAGCGACACGATACCATCTTGAACAGAAGCCTGGAAGACATACGCATCGTCGGTGATTTTTTTCTTGACGCTAAAAACCGCGGTATAAGGTCCGATGTCCGAGCCGTCTTCCTGCGTCAAATCCACATCAAAACTGTCCGTATCGCCGCGAATATGGTAGATGTTGTTGCCGATGATTTTCAGCATATCATTTCACCCTTTCTTGCAAGTCGTCCAGCCGGTGATGCGCCGATGCGGCCGACGCTTCGACTTTTGCAAGTCGTTCAGCCATATTCTGCCGCTTCTCTTCGACGCCCCTGATGTATTCTTGCGTGCTCTCGATGAGCTCTCGGAGTTCCTGGATGGACGACGACAGGGGTTTGATGACGGCATAATTAAAGATGACGCCGCATAGGCTCAGTATTCCGACGATGACGCCAGTCATCTGTACCAGCGAGTCCATCACGTGCCCCCATTCGTGTCGGGTTTCGCCGTCGTATTGGCATCGCTGGCGGTTGTGTCGGTCTTCGGCGCTACATAGGCGATGCAGTCTTTGTTCGGGCAAGTGCCATCGCTTTTCAGCTCACTGCCGCAATACGTACAATACTTTTTCTTTTTCCAAAAGCTCATGCTGTCGTCACTCCTTCCACGGCTTCTTTATAGGCCGCTGTCATATCTTTATAGTCTTGCTGGATGCTGGCTACGGCATCCGTATTACCTGCCAGGGTAGCAGACTGCAAGGCGGTCAGCATTTCGTTTTTATTAGCTTCATATTCGCTAGCCAGCTTGGCTTTTTCTGCCGCAGCTTTTTCTTCTGCGGTTGGCTCCGGTGCTACGTATGGGATAGGTTTACCGGTCGACATGTCACGAACACAGTTACTCATATACTGTTCAAATGTTGCCTGGTCAATCAGCTCAATGACCGTGGCATCACTGGCTAATTTAGCCGCTTTTTCCTTGTCCGCTTTCAGCAGAGCTTCACTTGACGGGTCCGTCGGATCATATTCGCATAAAATCGTGACGACGCGGCGGCCGGACGCATTAAAGCCGGCTACATAGTGCTGGGTATTCATGCTATCATCTCCCTAAAAAGATTATGAGGTGGTAAAAATGAGAAAGCCTAATGGCTATGGGTCTATCAAGCATTTGAGCGGACGCCGGCGGCGGCCGTTTGTTTTTGTAATATCGAAAGAGGGGCGGCAACGCCCGGTTGCATACTTTGCGACGCAAGTAGAAGCGGAAATTTTTGCAGCGGATTATAACAAAATTCATCGTCGTCACTCCCTCCCTGGGCATCAAATCATATTAATCGAGCTGTACCATCGCTGGCTCCCGGCTCATATCGCCGATACAGGGCCATCACAATCATCGCTGGACAGCTATAGAAACGCTTTTCGGCATTTGTCCGATTTACATTACGAGCCGGTTGCAAAGCTTCGTTATACGGACTATCAGCGCATCCTGGACGGCATGAAGCGGCGCGGCCTCTCGTACTCGTCGTTAAAAAAGGTGCGCTCGCTTATCTCTTTGCTCGAAAAGTACGCGCTGAAAACGGAGATCATCACGAAATCCTACGCGCCGCTACTCTCCATCGGCCGAAATCGTCCGGTCCGGCCTCATCACACCTTTAGCCGGCAGAAAATCAACCGGCTATGGGCGGCCGTAGACTGCCCCGGCGTCGATACGGTCCTTATCCTGCTCTACACTGGGATGCGCTGTGGCGAGATGTTAGATCTAAAAAAATCTGACGTGCACCTGCGCCAGCGCTATATCCGCATCACAAAGAGCAAGACGGCGGCCGGTATCCGCATCATACCGATACACCATCGCATTGCCCCACTTATCGAGTCACGTATGACCAGGCCAGGCGATGCGCTTATCTGCGATACGACGGGACGGCCGTACAACTATGGCCGGTACTGCACGGTATGGCGGTCGGTTATGCATCTCATCCGCGCTGACGGCCATACTACGCACGATTGCCGGCACACGGTCGCAACACTGCTTGATAATGCCGGCGCGAACGAGACGGCAAAACGCCGCATCCTTGGTCATGCTGGCGGTGATGTGACGGAGCGTGTCTACACGCATAAAGGGCTACGACAGCTCCGTAAATGCATCGAGCTGCTCAAATAATTTGTTACTAATGCGATACTATACGAGCCGCCAGTGTTTGCATAAAATACGTCTGCTATGCAGCTCTATCGCTGTTACTATTGCTACTCATAAAAATAGCAAAATCAACGTCTATCTGAGTTTTTCTTGATGCGGATAGGCGCTCATTTTGCTACTTTTGCGATTCTCAATTATACAAAAATCATTGATAACAGCTGGTATTCGAGTTATCTGTTTAATCATTTCCGACTCGGTATACAGTGGGGATATGGCCAGGGATATGAATATACTTTTACGTACCCGATGTCCATACAAACTGCTTTATGCGCGTTCGTTACGCATTTAGACAATTCGGAGTCGGTATATCATGGCCGAATAGCCAAGCTTCAAGTTCACAGGGTTGGCAGCACTAGCTTGACAGTTGTGAGCGATTCGGGAAATCCTGAATTTTATGTATTGATTATCGGGATAGCGTGAATGAAGAGTTTGTTTTTTCACTGTTTGCGGTCGGGATACTCCAACTGCGTTTTATAGCTATCGGATTTTAATTTGATGCGCATGTTATTGTTAAATACCGATTGCTAAAATTTTGTATGGATATATATAATTAGACGTTGATGAATCTGCCCACACACTGGTTTTATCCCCACCGGCACTAACCCCGGTAGTATCATTGGCCAGTAGCATCGTAGCGTTAGCTACCACTAAAAATGGGTCTGTCGTAAAAGCAACCGGAAGCGTCTCAATAGCTCCGCCGTTTTGTCCGGGGTCATTTCCAGTAACTACCCACTGTTCAACAGTGGGGAGAAGTCAGGTATAACAATAACCCCAACGGACAAGTGATAACGCCTACAATCGCATTTAACACCTATTTTGCTGGGGTGGTTGTTGACCGCGGGCTTAAGTGGAACACCGGCGGAACTTTTGCCGGTGTTGATTATGTTGATAGCCAATTAATTTTTTGGCCGCAATACACCGGTAGCCCGCAAACGGTAAGCAAAAATGGCACAGATTACCACTGGCTGATACTGTGCGCATAAACAGTGGGTACATATGTATAGCGGAACAATCACATTACCAATTTCTATGCCGAATGCAATATTAAGCTTAGCCGGCATAGATTCTGGTCAAGCCCAGCGTTCGTATGGAGCTGTACCTAAGGATAATAGTACTGTTACTATCTATAATTCGAGCAAAAATCCACAAAGTGAATGGGGATATTTAATAATAATCGGGTATTAAGCACTGCACTGTTTATATACATATGGCAATCCATCGGCAATACACACATTGTATGTTTCCTTGCGTTGGGCGTACCCCCTCCGCCGTAAATTTAGTCCCATCTACAGGGATAAAAGAAATAATTGCATCATTATGAGCGTTGTTATAGTCATTACCCGCTATGGATAAAATCATTGAGCATGAAAGTGGTAGCATTACTGTGACTGGCGACACATTTTGTTCAATGTATCCCCACTGTTTAATATCCGATGGCTATCCAATCCATGGCATTCGAGTAGTTTGCTCTAATATAAAATGCAGATGTTGTTTTCTCGCCAGTATTATGAAATTCTTCTGTTATTATACTTCCAATGGCGTCAGCGTTCCAGGTGGATGTAACTGTGACTCTATATGCATCATTGCTAAAGTTGATTGGCAGCGATACTTTAGTATCCGTAGTTCCTACGTTAAGGTTTCCCCACTGTATAATAAAGCCGTTCGCCCATTTGCAGTACCCGTTAGATGTTAAACTCTGTGCCACGATGCCACCACATGTAGCGGCATTGGCCGCGATGGTATTGCGGACGGCTTCGGCGCTGGTGTCGTCGAGGATGGTCCGGGCAAAGGCAGACAGTGCCGTCAGGTTGGCCGACGAGGCACCTGTAAAGTACGGCAGTTTATCGGCGGCTGGGGTGACGCCTGCCATGGCGAGCAGGGAGTTGACCAGGGTAATCGGTATCGTGATATTGCCGGACCCGTCGAAGTTCTGTGCCGTGCCGGTCAAGCCCGTGCCCGATACGTTGATTCTGCGGGGCGTGGCTAATTTGTTTGCGCTGCCTACGTTTACTTCCCCTAAATTGCTTTTCCCCGTTCCGCCATTGGCTACCGGGAGTATGCCGCTTACACCGATACCAGTCACGTCTGCTGTACCATCAAATACGGCACTATATGGACTTGCCAGGTTGACTTTTAAATTCCTTCCTGTCTTGAGTCCCGTGCTTTTCCCGCTGATTCCGTTCGCATGGGCGTCGGCGTTTCTATTGTGGGCGTCCAGATTCTTACTTACTGCGTCGGACATCTCTTTTAAGCGTTCGTCGTTTGAAAAAAGCTGGCTGGCCATGTCATTTTCCAATTTTGCGTGTACCGGGTCATTCGTAATACGCTGCGGGAATCCGTCCGTGTTATATGCCAGCGAATTGTCAATCCCTTCTGTCGGTCGCGTCTGGTTATTGATTGTTTCCGGGAAATCTGTCTTCCATTTTTCTAAGTAATCAGCCATTGTTTCCACTCCATTCTTCTGTGTTTGTTCCGTATGTATATTTACCGTCAAAATTTATTTTGCCATTCCAGGACCAGCCAAGATACACATAGCAGTCTAAATGAGCCGGTTTATAGACTTCTATTTTTCGCCGCATTTCGTTCAGTGTCTCGGCATCGGCTTCGGTCGTGAATATGATGAAATAATACTTGTCATTGTGCTCTTCCACGGAGCCGGTGCCGTACGATTGTACGATATTCCGCACGTTTTCCAGTGTTGTCGTACTCGGCCCGCGCAGTGAAATCAGTATCCGGGCGCGCCGCTTCTCGTCGCTGTCCGCTTTGTCATGAGGCAATGCAAGAAAGCGTTCCCAGTTTTCCAGGCCCCACGTCGCCGTAGATACAAAGAACTGCTCAAACAAGTCAATGAGCGTTTTCCGCGCATCATCATGAGCCGATGATTCTGCTTTTAATTTAGCCGCAAATTCCGGGTCTTTTGTCAGAAACGCAGGCAAATATTTACATAAATCGACTATGTCATCTCTGATAAAATTATTCATCGGCTGTCACCGTCAAATCTTTAAGCCTCGGAAGCTGTTCCGTGGTCAGTGTGATATTCGCATTGCTTCCGTCCAGGAGCAATTTGTTATAATCGGAAATCGTTCCGCTATCTAACATGGCTTTCCCGATTTTTGCCAGGGAAACTTTCCCGTCGGTAAAGGCTTCGTTTTGCATGTAATTGGCAATCGCACTCCTTAGCTTGTCTGCATACATACTTTCCCAGCCTTTGACTACTACGACGTTCGCGGATACGGAAAATTCTTTGATGCTCGGTGTCACTACGGTTACAGTCGCGCCGATGGGGCGTACTGTCTCGATGTAGTCCGCTGTTTTTTTAATCAGGGCCTCCGAAGCCTGGTTATTGTCGCTGTCGGCGATGATGACTTTTACTGTCCCATTGCCGTTCCACAGCGGCACGACTTTTGCCGTCCCTACGCCGCCGACAGACAGCGCCCATTCTCTGTAATGGTTCGCATTGCCCGACGTGATGGGGTTCCGGACATGCAGATACAGCCGGTTCAACAGTGATTCGTCTGATTCGGCATTATAGCCGTCGTACGTCGCGTCGTTATTGATGACGGACGATATACCGGCGATAGTTACGGGGATCTTCGTGATTGTCTTGGCCGCAACGTTGCCCGATGTGCCGGCATCTACGGCACGGACAGGTACATCGCCACTTTTTTCGATTGTCACCGATTTGACTGCTTCAAAAGTAATCCCGCTTTCTGTAGCAAACAGGGATCCTACAGGGACGACGCCGTTGCCGGTTACGGTGACAGTTCCCTGGGCCTGTACAGCGTCTTTGCGGTCAATGCCATGTTCAGCGGCTCTCATGGTTAGATATTCGCCCCATGATGTTTCTGCAAAGGCCGCTTCCATCATCAAATTCATTTCGATGTAGGCTTTTTCAAATTCTACGGCATTGGCTGCCAGGTTGTCGCCGACAAAGGTGCCGGAAACGTCGGACAGCGAGCCGCCGTATAGGTTTTCATATGCGTTCTTTAGCTCTTGTAGTACCCTATCCTGGGTCTTGATTTCAAAGGCCACGGCTTACACCTCCGTTTCTATTTCGGCTTTTCCATATATCGTCGTGACGGACAATTTCATGATGATCTTTTTCTTGATCCTGGTTACGCCGGCGGCTGTCACCCGCTTGATGTAGGGATTTACCAGCAGTCCTTCTTTGATGTACTGGAAAAGTAGCGTCTGAGATATGCCGTCATTCGGCGTTTTCCCTACGAATCGTTCCAGCTCCATTCCGTAGTCATCAAAATAGGCCCGGTAACGGTATCGCTCTACTAGGAGTGCCTTACGGATCCACACTTTTATGGCCTCGTTTTGGGTCAGCACTTTATGCGTCCCATCGCTGTTATAAATAAATTTATTATGCTCGAAGTCCCAAGCCAGCTCTTTGAACTCTGGCAAATCATCCCGGTCTGTCAGGGCTGACGACGGCGTCAAGGACGATGTCGTCCCGGCTGTCATAAACGGGTTAGTCGGCATGTTATCACCTCTAATCTAAGTAACGGAATTTCCCTAAGACCAGGAATTTCTGCCCGCCCCTTGGGTCTTCCTTGGAGTAAAGCGGTATAAGACCTACCCTGTCGCCTGGTGCCCAAGTGTCGGTCAACTCTTCGTCATTGTCTATCGGATGGTTATGGCTTTCATATGCCGCATCCCCGGACCCGCCGCCAGCAAAACTAGTAGCCCCGACGACATGCCGTACGTGTCCCGGAATCCAGTATTCATCTACCAACAGCTGTTCTTTCGTCAGCGTCATGCCATTGTAGCCGACTTTTATATCCGGCGGCCCGCTGATGACGACACCAAGGGCAGCGCCGGTCTGGATTCCCATGCGCAGTGCCATGGCCGCCATAAGCGCTAATATCCCTTTGTATGGGTCGTTCGTGTTCTTCATGACGGTCATCCTTTCGATGTCTTGATAATATATGCCGGATATTCGCTACGGCCCATGGACGTACTGCCTTGCTGGTGGTGCCATTCTGTTGCGGTTGAACTGTTATGCCAGACGCCGCCTTCTCCGTCGTAGGCGCCGACGTGGGCCCAATCGGAGTCATCTGCTTCCCGGTAGACGATGGTGTCGCCCTTTTCCAGCTGGCTTTCGTCATACGCAATGACGCTTAGGCCGGCACTCTGTGCGTCCTGGTAGAGCGTCCCGACGCCCATGGTCCCTTTGTCGTACTCTCCTTTGAGGAAAGGCGACCAGTATGACCCTGCTTGAGTCAATCGGTATACACAGCCGTTCGGGACATAATCGCCTTGAGCATTGTACAGGGCTTGGCATCCGGTATCGACGTTCTGGCCGACACTCGACATGTCGATATTGGTATCGGCGGCGGTCCCAGATGTCTTGTGGCTGCCGCTCGACTTGAATACCGGTGTCGCCAGGTTTTCAACTTTGATCGTCGGCGTTTCCGGATTAGCCGGCATGTATTCCAGCGTCAGGTTCATAGTATGCATGTTATGCTCGAACTTATGCGTGTCGGCCTTGATGTAAAACTTTCCTTTTAGCTGCTGTTCCTGGACAGTCACGCAAAAACCGCTGATACAGTTGATATTGCCCAGGCCGGACAGGCTTGATTCTTCTTTTATCCGCTTCAACTGCGCTTTGGCTGCGGCGACGTTATCGGTCTGCTGGTCCTTGGGGTTCTGCATCTTATAGACGGCCTGGAGTGTCCCGTAATGGGTCATGTCGTCCTCGATGCTGTAGACCTGGCAGATATTTCCGACGTCGTCCACAGATTTGACCCGGTTAATCATGTCTTCGATGCTCTGGCTGTGTTCGGTGTGCTCAATCTGTACGTCGTCTGACAAAATGTCATTCGTCGCCAGCGTTCCTTTCTGCACGACTTCCACCTTATCCAGTTTGCAGTATACGGCAAATTCGCCACCGCCGCCGGTCGTCTCTTCGTTTGTCTGACTGGTTGTGGTATCGCCGTCGCCCGTGTCTTGCGGGATGGTCTGGGAATTGCTTCGGACGAGTTCTTTGTATCGTTCGGCCGCTGGTCCGGCGCCATTGTAGGCCCGGACGCCTTCCCATACATCTCCGTTTTGTTCGTCTATTTTGCGCTTGAGGATGTACATGCCAGCTTGGGCGTTCTGCTTGTAGCTTGTCCGCCATTTCGGATACAGGGAGTCGACGCCATAGTCGGCGGCGGTTCCTTCCGTTATCTGCATCAGACCGCCGTTCTGTCGGTCCATATAGATATTGTTGATGTCGTCGCCGCCCGTTTCCCGTGCCGCCATGCCCAGGGCGATATGCGGGTCGATGCCGTTTTGACGCGCTGCGTCGATGATGGCCACGCAAAACTTGTTGCCTTCATAGGCTCCGTGTGTTCCGGTGCCGGTCGTCGTTTTCGACAGCGTCTTTTTCCGCGACTCTCCTTTGAGCATCTGGAAGACTTCTGTACAGCTCTTGCCGTCAGCGATAAAAGATACTTTGGCATCCATCTTCGGGATGTCGTCGGCGACAGGGATGCCGATTTCGGCGCATGTCTGTTTGATGACGTCTGTGATGGCGACGTCGCTGAATTTTAGATAGACCTGCGACTTGGCTAAAAAGATCATGTCATCGTAAGCGACATAATCAAAGGTATAGTCGTTCGTGTTGCGCTTGACGTAGAAGATCCGGCCGCTGAAAATCTGCTGGCCGTCATAGTAGGCATAAATGAAGCCGCCCAGCTTGAGTAGTACCGCCTGGAAGGTACTGTCGTTGGCGGCCGTATTGTAGGCAATTTTAAAAGTAATCTTGCGGGCGGCGCTGTCCAGGTCCCCGCTCCATTCGACACTAGGTATGTAGTTCGTAATGTCCAGCATAGAGACGGGGTCTGCTACGCTCTTGCCGTTCTTTTTGTCCTCTTCGGCGGCTTTCTTTTCCGCTTCTGTCTGTGGCGGGTCGGAATAAAATACTTGCAGTCCCACGTTATCACCTCCGCTGCATTACCATTTTGTCAGCCACTTGCCATCTTTATAGCGGACGCCGGCTTTGAGGACGTGCATGACCGTCCCGCCTTTTATGGGTCCGCCTTTTAGCAGTGCCTTGGCCATCTTGACGCGCCGTATGCTCTGCCTGGCAATCCCTACAGTCCGCCGGACGGCTTTGGCTGCCATATCGATACGGTCCATCTGTTTCGGCATGGCCGTCACTTGTTTTTCAAACTGTTCTACCGACGTCCTTGGGTACAGGCCGCTGGCATAGGTCTTACTACTGAACTTGCTATAATCGCTGGTAATGATACCCGTACCGTTTGCCGTGTCCGCCTGTAGCTGTGTAGCCGGCGGAAAATCCCGATACTCTTTCAAGGACAGGGAAAAGTACACGTCGCCGGTTCCGTCCTTTTCACCGTACGTAAAATCTTCAATACTGCATTTCATGCTGACGTCCGTCCCGGATACGGTCAGGCTGCACGGCTCCGCTTCGTCCTGGAAGCCTTTAATCGTCGACACATAGCCGTATGGGTCTTGCGACGGATACGACACTTCCCAGCCGTATGCCTCGGCCGGGAAAAAGGAAGAAATCTCCAGGGTCCGCAAGCCGGCTTTCCCCAGCATGTTCATTTCGCCCAGGGCGTTGATAGTCAGTATCGAGTTGTTGCGTGGGTTCTTTATCGCATAGCTCGACGGGTTGACCGGGAACGTGACGCTGTCGAAGCCACAAGACAGGGTAAACAGGATTTCTTCGCCGCCGAATCCATCGCCGCCGAAAACCGTGGCCAGCGAATCTAAATAGTTTAAAAAATCTGCCATTAAATCGCCCCCACGTTTTGATTGATAGCCCGTGTTTCGAGCTCGAATAAGATTTGTTCCGCCAGCTTCCGTGCGGTCATCCTGATATCCTGGTTACTGCCCATGTTGGCCGTACCAATGTTGATTGTGATTTTGGCACCGCCAGTGCCGCTTCCTGCGCGGCCCATGTTGTACGCCTGGTTGATGCTCTGATCGTGCGGGATGACGCGTGTACCACTTGGCAGGTCAACGATTTCGCCGCCGTACCGGTCATTGATGACGGCCGGGCCGCCGGTCCAGTCTGTCGTGCCAGTGTACAAATGGGAAATATTAAACCCAATGTGTTTCCCACCGACGCCAGGGACCCAGTCCGGAATATCGACGTTGATAGAATTGATGCCATCAATGACAGCATTGATGGCTGATTTCACGCCATCGATGATGCCACTGGCTATGCTCTGGATACTGCCAAATATACTGCTAAACGACGATACAATGGCATTCCAGGAGGCATCCCAGGCGCTGGAAAATGTCCCACTAATATAATCGATGATGCTGCTGACCGTCTGGATAAGGCTATCAATGGCTCCAGCTATCCCGTTGTACGCCCATATAAATGTTTCTACGACGCCCTGCCAAATGTTTCTGACAATCGGCCCGAATGTCTCCCAGTTTGCGATGACATACGCGGCGATAGTTCCTATAGCCATAAAAGCAATGCCAGCAGGACCCATGGCCGCTAAAACAAAGCGGAATCCGCTGGCTACGCTGATAATACCTGCCCGCAAAATCGGTAAAGCCTTAGCTACACCGAGCACTGCATACTGCAAAGCTTTATTACGTATCGTATGCCCAGCTAAAACACGGCCTATCTGGCCGTATGTCGTGATGACAGAGCCAGCAACACCTAACACCTTAGACGTCGCAAAAGTCATGGCGGTAAAGGCTACAACTGCTTCGCCAATGTGGATAACTACCTGTTTCGCCTCTGGCGACATATTGGTAAATGCGTCAGCTACGGTTTTGAGCGCCGCCGCTGCACTGCGTATACTCGGTGCCAATGCCGACCCGAAAGAGATGCCCAGAGCCTCCAGAGAGCTTTTCAGAGCATCGACGGACCCTTTTAAGGTATCCTGCATTTTCAAGTACGCTTCGTGGGAACTGCCGGCGCTATTTGTAATTGCGTCAGACATTTGCTTATATGCTTCCGGGCTGGTCCTAATCAATGCCAGCAAGCCGCTGTAAGCGTCTTCGCCAGCTATGGCTTTGGCAATCGCCACTTGCTGAGTGTCGCTCAATCCTGCCATCTTACTGCGCAGTAAGTCGACGGCTCCAGTCAACCCGATAAAGCTGCCGTCTCTTTTTTGTAGGTCAGACATGGATATACCCAGTTGGTTAAACGCGTCGGCGGTTGCCTTGGGCGGGTCCGCCAGTCGTGATAATGTCGCTCGTAACGATGTCCCGATAGTCGATGCCTCGATGCCGTTATTGCTCATGATGCCCATAGCTGTGCCCAGTTCTTCGATGTTGATGCCCAGGGCCGCGGCCGGGGCGCCGGCATACTGCATAGCCAGCCCAAAGTCTGCCATGCCTAATTTAGAGGCATTGGCAGCGGCCTGGACGACGTCGGCTACGTGGGTCGTACTGGCGGCGATGTCGCCGTTTTTCATGTTCCAGATAGACAGGGCTGACGTGACGACGTCGGATGTCGTCGCCATGTCTTCGCCCGATGCGATAGATGCTTCGATGATGCCCGGCATGGCCCCGATGGTCTGTTCTGCATCAAAGCCGCCTGCTGCCAGACGGTCCATGCCTTCGGCGACCTCGCGGGCCGTCGTCGGGAATTTGGCCCCCATCTGGGCCGCGGCGTCTTTCATCTTCTGCATCTCTTCGGACGTGGCCCCGGCTTTAACGCCAGCCCCGGTGATGACAGAATCGAAGTCCATGAAGGTCTTGACGCCAATCGCCCCGGCCCCGGCGATGCCGGCGGCCAATGGCATCATACTGCTGGCCAGGTTGCCGACGCCCTTGCCGATACTGTTCAGGTTCCGCCCCATGCTCTGGTTGGCTTTAGACGTCTGTTCCATTTCGCTACGTATTCTTCGTAGCCCATCGGTCACGTTATCGGTCAATCTCATAACGACGTCAATAATTTCTGCCACGGTCAGCGCCCTCCCTTCGTCTTGTCTTCAATTTCTTTCTTCATCCGTTTTTCTTCTTCGATTTCTTTGAGCATGAAGGCCCGCAAAACGATGCGTTCCCCTGGCCCTGCTGCATAGTAGTCTGACGGACGCAGGTTATGCCTGACGTAATGCCAGAACATTTCCTGCACCTCTCCGTCAGAGCTGATTAGTTTTTTACAGCGTCAACCTGCTCTTCCGTCTTTTTGCTGTCAAAGCCGCACAGCTCGCTGACGATATTGGCAATGTCCTGGATTTCGCCGGCGTTGAAAAGCGTGTCGAACAGGTCTTTTCTCGTAGCTGCCCCGTAGTGTTTCAGTACGTCGCGGTTGTCAAAATCTTTGTTTGCAATGCCGTCGCAGAGCAGGCCCATGGTCAACTTGTACTGGTCGACCGATGTTTTCCCGCCTTCAATTTTCATGCTATCGTCCTGTATTTCGCGTACCCGTTTATTCGGAATCTGTCGAAGATCTAAAACAAAGGGCTCGCCCAGGATAGCCGACAGCCGCTTCACTTCATACGACTTATGCTCTTTCTTGGTTATTTTTCCGGCATCTGCTGCCAGTAATGCATCTGCTAAATTCATTGTTTCTCTCCTTATTCACTCGCCGAATCGAGGATGTCAAAGTCAGTGAAGGTAAAATCGTAGCTGTCTTCGGTCAGCTTCTGGGCTTCCCAGTCCATCAACGTCAGCTTGTCGAACGTTGCGTCATAGATGACGACCCGTTCGTCGCCGATAGCATCCGGGTCGGACAATTTCCCGATAATCGTGCATACGGTCTGATGCCCTTCTTTGATGTTGTCGCTCATTTTGTCGATAAAAAACGACGATACGTGATTCATTTTGAGCGATCCTTTACCTTCCCAGCCCGTGACCTTATACTGCTTACTGCGCTTCTTGACCTGTTTGACTTCCTGCTTATTGAGGTTAACTTCGGCCTTGAACTGCTCTACCTGGGCCATTTGGGTGCCGTCAATCCACAGTTCGCCTTCGGTGCCGGACATAACCTGTTGTGCTTTCATCGAATCCATTGCGCGTCACCTCCTAAATATTGATGGGGAAATCGAAATCTTCCATAGCGTCGAGGATCTTAATGTTAGCCGTCAAGAACACTTTCTTTTTCGTGTCCAGCTTCTTGATGGTCAGATCATCCATGTCGGCCAGCTGTTCTTTGGTGTATAAGCCGTGCTGGAGCTGGTAGTTCTTGACCGCTTCCACGTCGATGTCTACGTTCGAGTAGCCTTTTTCCAGCAGCCGGCCGTCTTCCAATTCTTTGAAATAGCCGTAGATGGCCGTAATCAGAATCTGCTTGTTGTCGTAATCGTTTGTATATTTGCCAATGTACGAGTCTTCCGTGGTCTTGCGCAGGTCGTCATAGATGGCGTCCATAATGTCCACGCTCTTGATAGTCTGATAGGCTTCCTGTTTGCCCTGGGTTGTCGTGACAAGGCTGTTCATGGCGCGGGACATCTTGAACTTTTCGCCGTCGTACCATACGAAGAGTTCGCCTTTGTTGACTTTTTCATCGTTTTCATCGAGCGTGTATTTGTCGCAGTCGATGACTTCCGACAGCGGCGCATAAGTGGCCGAAATGGTCAGCGGCGTACCGGCAATCAGCCCGGCAATACGCGGGATGTACTGAGCGCCGGTATAGGTCTTGCTGGCCGTGACGATGGTCGTATTGGAGAAATTGATGATGCCTTCATAGTCCCCGGCATAGCCTGGCAGGATGACTTTCGAGCGCTTATGTTTGTTGTCGCGGTTGGTCTTCATCCATGTTGCGACGCTTTCGCACTGGGCCGTCGTAATGGTCGGAATAGCCAGATAGTCCCAGCGGTCCGTAGCCAGTCCTTTCAGGGCGTTGGCAAACTTATCCTCTTTGGAGTCTGCCGTTTCGTCCTGTGCCATGAGATAGACTTTGACCCGGTACGGCGCTTTGACATAGCCGATGAGGGTCTTGGTGATATAGTCTTTATTTTCTTCGGTCAATTCGCTCGGGATGTCGTCGGTCGTATAGACGGTAAAGGGGTTCTTGATGGCCTTGACCGTCGTTGTCGTTTCCCCGCTCGTGACTTCATGGTCTTTCAGCAAGTTGGTGATCGTTGCTTGCGGTTCTTCCAGCAGCAGGGCTACAATGCCGCGCTGGCTTCGGTTAATCGCTTCGATGCCCGCTTCGATGAATGAGATGTTAATCGAGGGCATACCTAATTTTGCCATTGCTTATCCTCCTGTTTCTTCTTTAGTGATGGTGTCCGGGAATTTATTTTCTTTGCTGTCGATGACGTTCATGTTGACCTCTTCCATCATGTCACCGCTGCCCTGGTTGATGTTGGTCCGTTCGATGTACGGGATGACGATCGTCATAGCCAAGATGTCGTCTTCTTCGCCGACGCGGTCGTCTTCGATGGACTCGATTTTCAGGAAGCGGTCACTGGTCTGTATGCCGACAGGGAAAAGCATCTGTACCCGGTCCACTACGTCCATGTAGGTGATTTCGTTCTTTTCTGCGTCTTTAGGGTAATACACCAGGCGTACGGTCAATTCTTTCTGCATCCAGCTCATCGTCTTCGGCGTCATGACCGACGTGGCGGCAATAAAAAAACAAGGTTTCCGGAAGTCTTCGCGGACTTCGTCGGCGTAAACCTTGCATTTAAATTCTGCCGTCAGCATGGCGATGATATGTTTCAGCACGTCGGCCTGGCGGACAATCTCAGCCAAAATGATCACGCACCTTTTTGTAGAACGTCTTGGACATGCTTTCTTTTACCTTGGGCCAGTTGCTTTGTACGGCCTTTTCGGTAAATCCGACGTGTTTATTAAGGGATGCTTTCCATTCTGGCTTTGGCTGCCCGTGCGGATCTTTCGGATTCTGTACGCCTCTTTCTACTAGGTGGTAGTGCGGGGCGGCGTTCCTTATATCCGCTTCCGGTGCCCGGCCATAGCGGTCTTTCATTTTGATTTTCCAGCTTTTCGCCAGTTTTTTCCTGTGATTCGTACGCCCAATCGGCGTGGCTGCTTTTAATTCCCGCACCATTTTGCGCGCCCCTTTTTGCAGGGCATCGCTGGCGTCGGCCGGGTATTCCTTGGCAAACTGGTCTAACTTGGCGTTAAATTCGTCAATCGTCACCGGATTCACCTGCTTTCTTGAGGTTGCACATGAGTTCAAGTTTGATGTGAGCTTCGTATGGATCTACGACAGAGGTTATTTTATACGTTTTCTTTCCGTCCTGGACCAGCATGTTTTCATCAATTCCTGGCCTATAGCGGATGGTTATTTTCGTAATCAATTCGACCTTGTCGCGCATCTGTTCATAGTACGTCTTTCCCCGTGCCGGTTCTATCCTGGCCCATATGGGATGACCAATGGCGTCTTTCAGCTCTTGGTGCGTTAATCCATACTCGTCTTCGGTCTCTACGTACTGTAAGAGGCGGATGCGACGATTGAGCAGGCCGATTTCGTCCATGTTTATCATGTCGCCACATCCTCCTTACTCGGGTACGCCTGCGCCAGGGCAATATGCTTGATGATAGCGTTCAGGCTGTTTGGCAGGTCGTTGACGTTGGTCTTAGTCGTAAAGGGCGTGCGGTTTTCGTACCACAGCAAAACCAGCTGACAAACGGCCATCCGCATCAAGGCGCTTTCATCGTTGTAGGCTTTTCCCGTCGTCTGTTCGAGGTACGAGACGGCGGCTTCCCCGAGCGATGTAATCAACACATCGTCCTCGGTAATATCTGCATCAATGCGCAGATATTCTTTCAAATCTGTCAGCTCTACCATCTCGCGTCACCTCCTACGCGGCGGACCCGGTCAGTTTGACAAGGGATGCGCTCAGAATCGGCTTGCCGTCGCAGACCATGATGCTCTTGCGGACAATGTCGTCGGTGTCGTTGTCTTCATATACTTTCATGCCTACCTCGAAGTTCGTGTTAAGCGTGTAGTCGCTGAAATCGTAGAGCATGGCAAATACGTCCGTCGTCTTGAGTGTGCTGGCGTATGCCGGCAGATAGTTTGTGAGTACGACGCGGCGGCCGAGCAAGGTCCGTTCCGGTGTGCCGCCCATGCCATAGTTGACGCGGGCAATCGGCTGGCCGTTGGTGTCCGTCATGCCGACAAATTCCATAAACGTCTTTTTGCTCATGACCCAGACGGCGCCGTTTTCGTATTCCATGGGCAAAGCCGCTTCTGCGCTAACAAGCGTCTTGTAGTCGATGGCTTTGACGGCGATGCTTTCGCCTTTCGTCGTATCTTTCAGGATGCCCGTCGGCTGTCCCTTGCCTGTGCCGGTCAAGATGGCCTGTTCGATGGCTTTGGCCATGGCTTCGGAGATAGATGCTACCAGGCGCGTTTCAAAGGCCGACAGTGCCATGTTGTCGACTTCCAGGGATACGCTGACGGCACAACGGAGTTTAAAATGACCGAAGGTGATAGACGCATCGAGGTTTTCTTTCTGCTTGTCACTGCCAGCGCCTTCGGCTACCCAGCTGGCTACCGGTTTGACCGATGCAACAGGGATGTTCATGCCTGTTTTATAGGCCGTGCGGGTTACAAGCGGCAAAATCATGCCATAGGCTTCGATTTTTTCGACGATCTTATTGAGTGTGACCGGCGGTACGACAGCACCGATGTCTTCGGTCGTCGTATTAGCATCGCTGCGGAACTCGGCCGGAATGGCTTCGTTCCGGGTTACATAGCGCATAAACGCGTTGCGATATTCAACAGAATCATACATATTTTCGGCGCGTTTTGCCGGTGCCTGCGGGGCGTCGATGACGGTTGCTGTCGTTTCTCCCGTATTGATGTTATTTGCCATATCCTGGCGGCGTTCCAGCTCTGTTTCTTCTTCGTTCAAGGCTCGCAATTCCTTTTCCAGTGCGTCAAGGTCAATATTCTGCTGCGTATCGTCCTGGAGCATCTGTCTGATTTCGGCTTTTCTCTTGCGGATTTCTGCTAATCTGTTCATGTTTTTCCTCCTATAATGTGAGCAATTCCAGGCGGTGACGGCGTTCCCTTAACTTCGCCTCCCGCTCTTCAAAATAATTTTTTTCCCTGGCCATGATGGATGTATCATCATAGGCCGGGAAATTGACAACGGAGACGTCATACAGATTCCCGATGCCTGTTATGGTGCGCAAGTGCGTATTTTCTTCGTTGTCTTCTTCGATGGTCTGGCTGGTAATGTCAAACGCAAAACTCATTTTGTCCAGGTCGCCCCGCTTGATGAGCGTGTAAATATCCCGGCCGATTGTCGTATCGGCGATTTCAGCCCGTATTTTTAGCCCCTTGGCATCGGTTTCCATGGTCAATGTCTTATTTTTTGCACTTGCCAGGACTAATGCCATGTCGCCGTGATTGTAATTAAAAATGGTGTCGTCCATCTTCGTTTCCGCGAAGGCATTGGGGTCAATCTGTTCCATATAGGTTATGCCCGACCAGCTCGATTTCCATAGTACCGTAGGGCTGTTGAAGACGGCTGCATAACCTTCGACGATCATTCTGCCGTCGTCGGCCGCATCATCATTTGGCAGTGCCGCCCTTATCGTCATGATTCGTTTTACTCGTTCCTGCATCGTCGTCACCTCCTTCCGTATCGTCGTCATTATCATCACTGCTACTGTCGCCGTTTTTCCCGGTCTGGTACAAACTTTGATCGTCAGCATTGACGTAATTCAAGCTAACCTGCCGCTTGTCGCCGCCTTCTACGCCGGCATAACCGAACATTTCACGGACTTCGTTGATTGTAATGCAGCCGATAGGCGTCAAGGCCTGGCAGACCTTGATTTTAGATGCGACACTCATATAACTGAGCCGGTTCGTTTCCATGATGACCTCGTTGCCCCATCCCTGTTCCCGCTCAGTAAAGAGCTTGTCCGTCAGCTCCTGGGACAGCTTCACGGCGACCGGTTCAAGCACCGACTCGTAGAAGGCAATGTATTCGTCTTCCTTGTAATTGCCTTTGACGATGTTCGCATTCAGCCCGTAGTGCTCATAGATGGTTTCTTTCGTGTATTGCATCTGGTTGGCATCAAACGTCGTAACAGTCGTGTTGATCTGCTGGAAATCGGCTTTTTTATCGAGTGACCCGATACCGCTGCCATTTTTACCCGAAGCGTACGTTTCTACAAAGCGCTGCCAGGCCGCCTTTTCGTCTTCCGGCCGCAATACCTGCGCCCACTTGATGATGCCTCGCAAGGCGCCGAAGTTTTTCACGGCGTTGATGATAGATGCCTTGCAGGCCCGAAGCGTCGTCAAGTCCTCTTTGATGACCCGGCAATTATCGTCGCCGAAAAAGTCGTCCCGGTTGTAGTGCCGGCGGACATGCACGATGTCGGTATACGGCACGGTCGTCCGCTTCCCGCCGCCGAAGGTAAACCGGCAAAAGATGTCACTGCCCTTCTGTAGCAGTTCCACCATGGAGAAATCCAACGGCCATAACGCAATAACGCCCCCATTTGCATCGCGCTGGATATAAATGAAGGCGTTGTTGTAGCTGTAATACTGAGCAATGAATTTCTCCAGGAACTCACTGCTGGTCATGAACTCATTGGGCTTGGTACTCAGCAGGTAATTAAGCTTGTCTTGTACCGTCTCTACGATTTTCCCGTCACTCCGGCGGATATGCCGTATCCGCATCTTGCCGAAGTGCCTGGCGATGGTGTCGATGCAGTCCCGGACGGTCGAGTCGTCGTAGGCATTGCCGTCCCACGGCGTATACACGTTGTTGTAGCTGTTGAGCAGTTTCAACAGTCCGGCGCCGGCATAACTTTTTTCGGATCCGAAAATTTTCTGGAATATACTGCGTAATTGCATCGTCTCACCTCCTATCGCAGGTTGTCGTATTCTTCCCGGTTGCGCTCATAGACGACATAGGCATCCAGCAGGGACGCCATGCCGTCAATACGCTGTTTGGCGTTTTGGAGCTTACACGGCTGGATGTTGCCGTTGCGGTCCACGTCTACGGACGTGTTGGCCATGCACCATTTGAGTACCGGGTTGTTGTTGTAAATAATGTGTTTGGCATCCAATTCAGCGGCCAGGCTCTTCATCGGTCCGCTCAACGTTTTCTTCCCCTGGATGACCGCTTCCATGACCGGCTCGCCGAATATTTCTTCCATGTTCTGGACAAAATACTTGGC
The DNA here is from genome assembly GCF_047974155.1 of Megasphaera jansseni. Taxonomy (NCBI): domain Bacteria; kingdom Bacillati; phylum Bacillota; class Negativicutes; order Veillonellales; family Veillonellaceae; genus Megasphaera; species Megasphaera jansseni. The sequence goes on from NZ_JBHYRR010000002.1 coordinate 73,931, forward strand.
TGACCAGGCATCATAGCCGACTTTGTACAGATAAATGTCATGCTCTTTCTGCATCTCTTCAAACCACTGGACGATAAGCCGGTAATCAATGCTGTTCCCTGGGCTGGTACGGACAAAGCCGCGCTTTTTCCATATGTCGTAGGGGACCCGGTCTTCACGTACCCGCTTTTCCAGCAGGTCTTCCGGTATCCAGTAGCATTGATGGACATAGAAATTAACGTCGTCTCCCGGCACTTTGAATAGGACCGTCGCGCACGTCAAGTCGGTCGTCGCTGACAGGTCGACGCCGCCGATGGCATACCGCGGATGCAGGGCATCCAGGTCAAAGGTGGCCTCGTTGTTCAGCTGCTCAAACGTTAAGAACGCTTCTGTCGCTGTTTCGCGGACATTGAAGTCTTTGCAGAGCAGGTTCTTGACCAGCAGCGGATTATGCTGCGCCTGATAGACCTTATGGGCCAGCTGCTCTTTATCTTTGACGCTTCCCAGGGCCGGGTTTGCTTTTGCCCAGGCGGCCGGGTCTGTCCATTCTTCCCGCTTGTCCAGTTCATAGACCAGGGGCAGGATGGTTTCGTCGTGATACCCTTCCGGGTCGCCATAGCCTGCCACGATCCGGGCACATTCATCGTATTTCAAGTCGAAAATGTTGTCCCGGACGGTGCCGGCTGTCGTTGTAATGATGCATACCGGCTGTTCTCTGGCTGTCATGCCGTCGATGAGGACGTCATAGATGTTCTTGTCCTTGATGGCGTGTAGTTCGTCGATAAGGGCGCCATGAACATTCAGGCCGTCCAGCTTGTCACTGTCAGACCCCAGCGGTTCAAACACGCCATCATTGAACATACAACGGATACTTCCCACCAGGCATTTGATGTGTTTGTTGAGTGCCGGCGATTTCTTTATCATCCGCCGCACTTCGGTCCAGATGATTTTTGCCTGGTCTCTTTTTGTAGCGGCACTATAGATTTCCGGCCCCGCTTCACCGTCGGCGACCAGCAGGTACAAGGCCATGCCGGCGGCCCAGGTGGATTTGCCATTCTTACGGGCTACGATAAGAACCATCTGCCGGTATTCCCGCAATCCGGTCCGCTTATCGACGAAGCCGAAGAGAGCCGCCGTCGCCGCCTTCTGCCACAGCTCCAGGACTAAGGGCTTTCCGCCCCATTTGCCTTTGCTGTGTTTGCAAAAGGTCTGGATGAAATCAATGGCAAAGTTGGCTTTGTCGTCGTCATATACATACGCGCTGTCCGGGTCGTGCATCTTGGCCACCAGGTGCTTGTAAGTCCGTCGAATCTTTTCCGATGTAACGACCGTACCGCTTTCGATGGCGCCGTAGTAGCTTTCGATGTAGTTCATTTACGCGTCCGCGATTTCAGGAAGGCCAGCATTTCGTCTTCTGCGCCTTTCTGTTCGCTTTCTGGCAAGCAACTAAGAAGAGTTCGGATGACGGCATTGTAATTTTTGACCATCGTGCTATAGGCCCTGGACTCGGTCGACTCTTTCTTCCCGGTCTGGTTTTCTCCGTTTTGATAGGTCTCTACAAAGCCTGCTTCATCAAGCTGACGTGCCAGGTCGACGATGTACAATTCCATCTTGGCCGCCTGGATCAGCGACGGTTCGATGACTTTCATTTTGTCCGAATCGACGGCAGAAAAAATCTCTTTCAATTCTTTAATTCGCCGATTCAGTATCGTTTTCGGTTGAAGTTTTGCCATGTCATCCCTCCTCTCCTCTTTTTGCTAAATCTTCTTACGCGTATATATGGACTACACCCCCCTCGGGCGCGAGGCTTGTATTAAAGAAAAGCCCGCCCCCGGCGTCATCCAGCTTTAAGTGGCGGCTTAAAGGTGGGGGGTGTCAAAGCTTCCTTACTTAAAATATAAAAGGTTTCCGTCGGCATCGAACTGACATCGTCGTCCTGCGTGGTGCTTGCTGTGCAACTGGTTGTGACACTCAATGCATAAGAACTGTAGGTTGTCCCACCCGTAGGCGATGCGTGGGTCGTTGATGTTGTCCGGCGTCAACGGTATCTTATGGTGTACAATCCACCGCTGCCGTTTTCCGTCATGCCGGACAAACTTGTTGTGGCATCGCTCACAGATATAGAGCTTCGATGCTGCGTATGCCTTGGCACACGTGCGCCATCGCTGTGAGTTGTAAAAAGCCTTGGCAAAGTCACGGGCCATGACGTCGACTTCCTTTCTCTTTTTGTGTTTCAGGCATCCCCTGTTTTTCCGAGGCACCCCCTGTTTTTTCCAGGTACCCCCGTTTTCTCCGGCCCCTCCTTTTCCGGCATAGTAAAAGAGCGCCCTTTGCAGGACGCTCTTTCCTTGTGTGCTTTACCTTTGAGGCATGAGAAGGTGAAATCACCCGAATTGTCAAGTGTGTGGGATGTGGGACCGCCGCTTCCTATCTGGGCCCCATCATCCCCTCTTTGACTGATTACAGTATATCACGTCAAGGTGTATTATTTTGTAACATGTTGATAAGTGACAAGAAATTCGTGATATTTTTTGTCGAAGTGATTGAGTGCGACAGCTTTCAAGTATCCCCGGACGTATACATCGGCATAGTTCATTTGCCGGGCCAGCTCTCCCCATGTCATGCCTTGGACATAGTAGCCGTTTAGCAGCGCCCGGTCTTTGCCGTCGTCCAGGCCGTCAATCTGGTTGATAATCCGCATCATGAAATTGCGCATATCCCTGACCCGGTCTTCCTGCTTGTCCAGTTCGTTTTTGAATTTTTGCAGGCTCTTCGGGTCCCAGTAGTTCCCCTGACTGGACCGGCCCATACTCCCCGCCATGACTGACGTTATCCGGTCCGATGGCCCGCCGAATATTTCCCGCCCCATCGTCCGGATCAGACGCTCTTTCTGTTCCACTTCCGCCCGCATCACTGCATACTGCTTCAAATACTCTTCTGCTGTCACATCACTTCACCCTTTCTATGCTGGTTTATCTTGTTGATCTGTTTTTCTCACATCTTCAAATTTCAGTTCCATTTGTGCCCGGTCGCCGTCAATATATTTGTTGGCTTCATCGTCCAGCACGTCTAATCGCTCCTGGATTTCTTCGGGCATGACGATGATTCCGTCTTCGTCTATGGCGTTCTCGTTGTACATCTCATACGGTTTATGCGGCGTGTTAAAATTTGCCGGCGACGCCGAATATTGCAACGTCCGCTGTCCCGAGATGACGGCGCCTTTGATGCCGTCATCGCTGTAGCTGAATGATACGCCTTTGACAAGAATATCGTCCAGCCATGTCTTGGGATATTCCAGCAAGGTCAATACATCCTGGCGCAAATTTACCAGGGCGTTATAAAATTCTGGCCGTGCCGGGTCTGAACATTTCATGTGATATTCGTCCCATGTTGATAGCCCTTCGGGCCTAACTTCCCAGTCAATGGATATTTTCCCCTGCTTGTCGACTTTAATCTTTCGTACCCGTCTGTTCTGCTTCATCGTCTTCATTCCCTTCTTCGTAAATTTCCACTTCAACTCGTGGATTATGCTTGTCTACATAAAAGCGGTCCTCGAAGCCGGCCACCTCTGCCCAGCCGTCATTTTTCAGGATCTTCATTTCTTGCAGGGCATCGAGGATAAATTTCTTTGCAAAGGCAATGTTGTCTTTGTCCCGGCGCTGATTCTTTTCATACCACGAGAAAATAAACCGCCCCCGCTTGATGTGACGGCCGTTGTATTTAATCATGCCGGTCTTGCAGATTTCGTGAGCCGCCCGGCTCATCCGGCTCCCCGTGTGTGGATTGGCCCGGTTCGCTTTGACATACTCGTTGAGTCCTGGCAGCGGCCCGGGAATCACTATCTTGAGTGGATTCATGCACTCCCTTCTTTCTTCCTCATTTTGACAGTCACATGCCAACCCGTCATGTCATTATAGGTTGACATGGCTTCGATAAATTCATACTTGGGATACATAGCTTCCCAGATTTCCCGGCAGTCTGTCATCCCTGCCAGTTCGTTCAGTTTCTTGTGACTAAAGGCCCAGTCGTTTTTCTTGACAACCGGGTTCTTTAAATTCCGCGAACAGATGTAGGTATTTTCGTACTTTTCTTTGTCGCGGGCTTCTTTCAGGATGTACTTGCACAACTTCTGCATCAATTCCTGGTCGTGGATGCGCAGACGGCTGGCGTTGCTCAATCCTTTGCCCCAAATATTTTCTAATTCGTCCCGGTCCAGGCCGCCGCTGATAATCATGTGAAAATGATAATTTTCGCCCTTTCGTTCGATGGTCCCCATGTATTGCACGGGTTTCAGACCGAGTTTTTTCCGGCGGCGGTTTATCCGGCGTATGAAATTATGAAAGTCCAGTTTAGCAGCCTTCGTGTCTGCCGGCCGATGCATCAAATCATAGGTCAGCGTGAGGTAAATGTCGTTAGCTGTGAAATTCGTATGCACTTTCTGCAAAAAAGTCCGAGCCGCCCGGTTTCGATTTCGGCGTACCTGGTCAGCAGATGACAAATTGATTTTCTTGCCCCGCATCTTCCGACCTCGTTCCCGCATGTCGGCCATCTCGAACAGGTCCATTTCTACATATTCTTTTCCACAGAAATATTTCACATTGCGTACGAATCCCACATCATTCACCTCTTTCCGCTGCTTTTTTAGACAAATGGAACTAAATATAACGCCTACTACTAGCCCCTAAGAGGCCGCTGCCTCTTATTTTTTATATAATACATATATAAGGCGAAAAGAGACCTTGCCTATTTGGCTGTCTCTTCGTCGTCTTTTTTGTATGTGCAGTGCCAGCACCCCGAATATTTTTCAAAGTGCCGGCAGGTTAAGCAATGTTCCTGGCAGACATTTCCCTGGACTCTCTGACAATATATACAACTATGGAACTCTGCGCCACAGATTGTACAGTCCGTGTTGTCCTTTACCATATCAGCAACCAAATGCCTACTCCGACCAGTACCCATGTCGTAATAGATATAGCGATTAATGTTATCAATGTTTTGCGTATACTATGCATGGTATCCCTCTATTTCTTCGAGCAAATTCCAAACGTATTGCCGCTGCACTGGCTGATAATACATTTTAGACGTCAATTCACACGTCCGTTCCAGCTGCTCTTCTAATTGTTGACGATTGGTCACAATCGGTATGTTTTTCCTTCGTGCTTCCTCTACTTCGGCCCGGCATCCTGTGCTTTCCCGCCAGCCCGGTGCGACATAGACTATATCGCATCGCCGCATCAATTCGATGGCATACGCCAGGCCGTCCACATAGTCGACTTTATTATAGCCGCCGGTCCGTATCGCATGGATGGGCGACACGAAGACGACGTCTTCATAATCTAATTGCAATTTTATTGTCTCTTCATCGGCGTTGATTTCATTTCCTTTTTTCCCGCCCCACGGATGACTTACATAAACCATTAACATTTGCTTCAACTCCTTTTAATACCAACTGATTAAGATCTTATTTTGATTCCGGGCCACTTTGTATCCTTCCGCTTCCATCGTCGTGCAAATAGCCGCGTCGACATGATGGTCGCCTGTCTGCGGGATAATCGTGTATTGCCGCCCTGCTTCACAGGCCCGGTCAATGTCCCGCCGTATCCGGTTCATACTAATATCCAATGGGTTCCCTCCTCTCTTTGGTGCCTCGTAATCTGGCAGGCTGCTTATTCTTTTCAGGACTGCTTCAACGTCTTTCGGCTCTAACAACCTGCCGAATCCGTTCATAATTTCATCGTTGAGTTGTTGATCATTATCTAACAGCCAGTATCCTTCCTTCTTTTTAGTCAGAAAAACAATGTATAGCCACTGCTCTCGGCCTATACTGTCAAGTTCGCTTCTTAGCCAAAAAGTCCGCATAACGCAGGCGCCATGCCCATTAAAAAAACGGAAGTCATATATTTCCCGCTTATCCTCTGTCAGTCTGATATATTCCGGCTCAAAATCCCCGAAGTCCTCCACCATGCTTCCATCACCTCTTTAATGTGCTTATTTTCTTCAGTAATATTGCAACATCATCGGCCGTCAGCCAGCCCAGGACGTCGTCTGTAATGGGTGTTTCATACGTAACCTCCCAATCTTTTTTATGTTTTTTCAATACGGCCAACTCAAACAATCTATCCCAGCCGCCGTAGCTAAATGGGCCGCGTATGACACTGGCCCCGTAACCATTTTTGAAATGAAATTCATTGTGTTCCGTAGCCCCTTGCGTATAAGCTAATACGGGTTCAAAGTCTCCAAATTTCACGTTTTGTTCTCCTTATTGATTCCGCTTCAACGCCCGTGTCCGTGGCTGCTTCTTTGCCTTTGGTTTCTGCCCATGGCAGGTGATGCCTCTGGGCTTGCACTCCCGGTCGTCGGCACAGACAGGCGCTAAATTGCCGGACGGAGTGACAACGTATTGTATCCGCCCGGTTAATTTTTTATGGCAATAATAACAACGCTTCATTCATGCCACCTATTTTCGTTTTGCGTGTTCCAGCCGCTTGCGGATCTTTTCGACAGTCTTAGCCTGGTAGGCCATTATGTCACTGTATTTTTCCCAGTCCCGTTTCGGCTTCTTTGGCCGTGGATTCGGCTTAGTGTAAGAGATACGCACCGGACCCGGCTTGTACCATTTTTCCATCTGTCCACCTCATTTATCATCCCGTTGTTTCTGCTTCATCCTGAGATACTCACGATGTATTATTTCAAAGATTATCGTCCACATCCCTTTCATTTCCTCTGCATACTGTTTCGCTTGCCAAATTGTCGGGAAATAGTTGCGGGTGGACGTGTTGATTTTATCCAGCAAGTCGTAGCCCATCGTTTTTTCTATTGCCACCCCTAACGAATCTGCATAATAGTATTTTTCACCAGCCTTTGGCACTTTCGGCACTTGTCCTACGCCATTGGGCCGTGTCTGATCGGCTACCATACGATTACACTGCCATTCGATGGGACAGCGCATGCAATCTTCCTGCTGCTCACAGCCTTTAATAATTGTGTTCAAAGCGTTTTTCATTTCTTCATCGGTGATTCCCATATTATCTCTCCTATCGTTTCGGCGTCGAGGCTATCGGCGCCCAATAATCTACCTCGCCCATCGGGATGAGACGGGTTTCCCCGTCTACAATCCAATGATCATGGCAATATACACCGACAGCTTTAAATTCCCATTCCGTGCCGGCGTGCATCGCTACCAGCACGCGGCGCTGGGGAATCGGTAACTGCTCATTCACATCTACCCATCGCATTTACATCATCCTTTCTACAGCATTGCTTCAAAAATACTTTCAAAAATCGGCACTGGTATAGAATTACCTGCCTGTTTGTATAACGCCCTCCGTGAATTGACGGCTGCTGCCGCTTCAAAGTCAGTGTCACTGTATCCCTGGAGTCTCCAACATTCACGCTCGGTTAAATATCTATACTTCCCGTTGCCTATGGGCAGGCAGCCACTCCCTGGTGCTCTGTCTGGACGCTCCGTAATGGTATAGCAATAATTTTTGATAATCGGCAGACGGCGTACAGTCCCCGTTTTCCCGATTGCCCGCAACATACTGGGTGCTTTGACGGTATAAAAATCGTCTACTGGGCCGTTCTCCAGGTAATCAGCAATTGGGTTCATGGGCTTCCGTTTAAGCACATCAAAGTCAAAATCTTGACCGCCCAACACCGATATAGTAAATATCCGCTGTCTGGCCTGTGGTATTCCAAATTCTCTAGCATCTAACATGCTAAAGTTGCTTGTATATCCCAGTTTTTTCAGTTCAGACATATACTGCTCATGGTTATGCACCATGTATTTTGACCGCACATTTTTCACGTTTTCCCAGATAATTATCCGAGGGCGCCACAGCCCCATGTTTTTTACGATGTTCAGCGTTTCCCACATGAGTGATGACTGGGTCCCGCTCCCTGGATCTGCGCCCTTTTGATGGCCTGCAATGGAAAAATCTTGGCAAGGGCTTCCATGGATCAAGATATCTGGCTTCAAGTTCCATCCGCGAACGTCCTGCGTCCTATACGGCAACTCTTTTGCGAACATCGCATTGTATGATCTGACAGCCTTTTCATCAATTTCGACATAGTCGATTGCCTTTACTGGGATACCTAAATTACGCAATGCGACTCTTGGGCTGCCAATTCCACCAAACAACTCAAGGATTTTTAGCAATACCATCAGCCACCTTTTCAAAACAATATTCTTGTGTTACATCCGGATGCTGTTCATGGTCAACCGCACTCATGAATTTGCCCAACGGCAATACCCAGTAAGCAAAATCATGAATCCCTTGATACACAATAACTGGGTCCACGCGTTCTGAATCCTCTGCAATGCAGATAATTTTATAAATGTTCCCATTGAAGTATTGCCATTTTTCGCCTGGGTTGGGAATGTGGCGTTTGTAAAACTGTTCATCGTTCATTATTTCTATCTCCTTTTCTTCCAGCTACTAATTTCTGTCAGCTTTTCCGTGACTTCCTCTGCCGTCAGCCATCCCAGCACGTTGTTTGATACTTGGGTATCATACGTGATATCCCAGTATCCCCGACGTTTCCGGAGTACGGCCAATTCAAACAGCCCATCCCAACCGCCGTAGCTAAAAGGCCCTCGGATGACACTGGCTCCGTAGCCATTTTTAAAATAAAATTCATTGTGCTCTGTAGCTCCTTCTGTATACGCTAATGCTGCCTCAAACCGTCCAAACTTCATGCTATCGCCTCATTTTTCTTTCGAGGCTTGCCGGTTATCATGTTGATGCCCCATTTCGGTCCAAGGTCAACCCGGCCATATTGTTTTTCATACTCCTTCAGCATGTCACAGCGTACGTTGAGCTCGTAGCGGATGCAGGCCATGAACTGCCAGATGGTCACACCATAGGCCTCAGTGTCTAACATAATGTCTGCGTAGTCATAAAGGCGCTTTTCCAGCCGATGCACTTCATCCGCCCTAAAGCCATAATTGGTTTCCAGGACATACAGCATATTGATTACCGTTTCCGTCAGTACCTGATAGAGGGTATTGCGCAGCCGCTTGTTGTCAATCTTGTCTGCGCCTATGACAACCATTATTTTTTTTATGAAATTTCGGTCCATACGGCCCCGGTTATACCCGTTACGGGATACCGGTGCTTCATATGCCGCGCTATACGGTAAATCGTTCCATAGCCGGAAGATTTTCTCCACGCGGACTTTACCGAAACGAAACTCATCATGTAGGGCCATGAAAAACAGTGCCGCTACCGCTTCCGCAGACGCATCCCCAGCAATCAATGCACGTTCTTTTTCTTTTTGTCGATTGAACATCCTAATCACCGTGCCTCATGCTCATTTTCCGGGCCATATATTGCCCGTATGATAAGCCCGCCCTCCTGGCTTCTTCGATGCACTTCCCCATACGGCTTAATTCTTTCACTTCCGGAGTATAAGTTTTCGGTTTCGGCGGTCGATGACCTTTTCGGAACTGTTTTTTGATTTCTTTGGCAAATTCGGCATCTTTTGCTTTTTCTTCTTTTTCCCTTGCTTTTTCCTGCATCCGCTTGAGCTTTATGATTTTCCGCTTCTTCCGTTGCCATCGGTTGCATACGACGTTGACCATTTCACGCCGGCATGTCTGGCTGCACGTATATTTCCGTGTGCGCGGATTGTCTATCTGCTTGCCACAGACGATACAGAAATCGGGCGCCGGCTTCTCTCCTCGGTTAAAGGCCGCTTCATATTTGTCATGCTCTTGCAATATCCGTTCCCTACAAGCTGAGCACGTTTTCTTTTTTCTCCCTCGTAAGTCCAGGGTAAAGACATGACCGCAAATCATGCATTTTCTTTCCAGCTCTTCCATTTTTCCACCCCTTAAAACCACGTTTTATGAATCAGATCATAGTGCCACCACATGCCATTTTGATAGCGTACGCAATAGTAGCCGTTAGCTATAAAAATGGTTTCCGGGTTTCCGTTTCTCCATGTACCGTTTGCCAGTTGTTTATAGACGACGTCTGTCAGCAAATCTTTCACGCCGTCCGGCACCAACACCCAACCTTCTTTCCGCCTGAGCATGTTCCTCAGTGCATCCTTACTGATTGTCTTCATCCCAATCCCTCCTATCGGATAATAATTCGTTGACCTGGTTGCAGGTTATCGTCTTCCTGCAATCCGTTGTTAATTTTAATTTCATAAATGGTTTCGCGGATGTCCTGGCCGCGTGCATCGGCGACGCTGCGGGCAATGTCCCACAGCGTTTCACCGTCTTCTACGACGTGTACGTCCGCTTCATCGGCGGCCACTGTCGGCCCCTGGCCGATATTTCCGATGCCCGTGCCGGCATATACGCCGATGCCAAAGGCAAGCAAAATCGTCATGGCCAGGTGGGCCACTTTCCCTTTTTTCGACGTCCGCTTTACATCCGGTTGATGGTCATATATTTTCATCGTTTTCATACTGTTCCCTCCTATGCCAATTCGATTCCTGGGAAGATGTCGTCATAGACTTCCGTTTTTCGAATCATCCCCGTCCGGTTCACGGCCCGTGCGCGAAGCCAGGCAATCATGCTCGTACGCTCAAAGACGTACGTATGCCCTTCCCGGCAACATGGCGCCCCTTCATAGATCCATTGGTCGACGACTTCTTTACTGCGCCCGGTGACTTCCGCCAATTCCTTGCGGTTCCATGTCAGTTGGTCGCTTAATTTCATCGGTTCCAGCTTCTTTTCCATACTATCGCCCCTTTTTACTTCCCCATCATGAATATTGCGATATTCAAAACGAGGATTAAGACGTTAATCGCGGTGATTCGCTCCGCTTTTTTATTGATTCGCTCCGCTTTTTTATTGATTCGCTCCGCTTTTTCATTGATTTGCTTCATTTCGGCCCACGGCCCGTCATTTATTTGATTTCCCATGTGGTTTCCTCTCTATTGCGGCTTTCTTCGCTTCGTGCTACAATATCTGTAGACTTATTTTTTGTTCACTTCCCGTATGAGAGCCGTTCGGTTGCCGCCGAGCGGTTCTTTTTTTGTGTCCGTTTCGGGCACGTCAGATAGATTGTCAAGCCTTTGCCGGCTAAATCAAATATTTTCTCTACAATGGGACTTAGGTCCCTTTCTTCGGCCATGGTGATTTTGTCATCACAGCAGATGCGTTCGAGCCGGATGCAGTCGCTGTTCGCATCGGCCAGGGCTACATGATACTGCATGGCCCCGGCCGCAACGCCTGGCAGTTTTCCTATTTTCGGCAGGATCATCCGCCCGACTGCCGATTCTTTCGACAAATACGCATAGCCGAGGCACGGATTTTCAAAAACCTGCATCATGCCGGCGACCATGTCGTCACCTGGCAGGATTTCGCCACTTTCATATTTCGCGTATGTCCTTACGGACACGTTCAGCGCTTCCGCTGCCCGCTCTTGCGTCATTCCCGCATCTTTGCGGGCTTTTTTGATTTCAATCCCGAACCGCTTTGTCATGGTGTAACGCCTCCCTTCGGCTACAATATAAGTAGCCTTACAAAATCCAGTCGCCGGCCTGGCGAAAGATGTCATACATCATCGCCGCTGCGTTATCGCAGGCAATATTGACTTGCCGTGTGGATCCACTCGCCAGGTCGATAACCTCTACCGTTTCATTGTTTACCAATCTCAAGTAAAAGTGTTTGTCAGCCACTCGTAAGGCTTCTTCAAAAGCTCTGAGAGTTCGTAATTTCCGTTGGAAGTCAAGTTCTTCTTTTTTCCATTCAACAGATATTTTTATCGGTTCTATTTCTTGCATGTTTTTATCCTTTCTCTAATTCAAATGTTTCCTTAGCTCTTTTTTTGACGCTTTCAACGTCCAGGCCTGGAATCAAGTGCCTGCAAATTACTTCCATTTCTTCGGCGGCAAATTCCGCGACTTGGGCCATGATCCGAGCCTGCTTGCTCTTGTCGTTCTTCATGTCCGCCTGTGTGCGCAGACGCCTTAAATAGTTGAAATACAAGTTATTTTCTAAAAATTCCTTTTCCTTCTTATTCATGGCTTACCCTTCTTTCTTACAGTTCCAGCGCTACGCCTTTGTTTTCTTCTACTTCGTCCGCCCAGCTACGGACGATTTCATTTGATTTACTCTGCTTCATGGATGCTTCCAGGGCGTCGCCGATAGCGTACATATAGCCGCGGGCGACGGCCGCTTCTTCGATGGCCCTTTCTCGGGTCCATCCATGTTTCCCGGTCTTAGCCCATTCCTGTTTGGTAATGGCTTCGGCCCAGCGTTGCTGGAACCGGGTCTTTAAAATTTCTTTTTCCTTGCTTGTCATGTTTTCATCTCTTCTTTTTATTAAGGTCACTTAAAGTGTACTCACGGGGTAAAAAAAATTTCTTCGACAGAGCGATGAAAATAATTTGCTAACGATACTTTCACTTCGTCTCTTGGAATGCGTTTCCCAGCTTCATACATCGCAATAGCTGACACGGAAGTGCCGTTTGCCTCTGCAACTTCCTGTTGTGTCTTTCTAGCTTGATTGCGTAATGCAGTAAGGCGTTGGCCAATTTTTTCTTTGCTTACCATATTGTACACCTCCTTTGTTCACTTAAAGTGTACCACGTTTTGTCAAACTTGTAAACACTTAATGTGAACTTTTCATTGTATCTTTTCACGTAGCGTGATAATATGTAAAAAAGGGAGTGTGATAGTCGTGGATTTTTCACAACGATTGCGAGAACTGCGCAAAGAGCGGGGCTTAACTCAAGAAGAACTTGCAAAAAAGCTGGAATTAGCCAAAAGTTCTATTAGCATGTATGAAAATGGAAAACGAAAACCAAGTTTTGAAGTATTAGAAATGTTTGCAGATTTTTTTAATGTAAATCTTGATACACTCTATGGTACATCGCCCGTCAATAATAGCTATTTCAAATGTACTCCTGAAGAGGAAATGATGATTAAAAAATTTCGCTGCTTACCCCCTACTGGAAAGCAATCCGTACTAGCTATTTTAGATATTCAATATGATGCCATCGCTCCAAAGGTTAAGAGCGACGAGGCAATTTGATTATTGTGGACTTTAAAAATAAATGAGGTGGTAATATGTTTAGTATATCCATGAATAAAGATGCAATAACGCTTTCAATGACTTCATCTCATGAAGATGGGAAAAAGTATACGCGCCATAAGGGTTCTTCTCTTTTGTCGTTGCCAGACAATTATATCGTATTGGATTTAGAAACTACTGGATACAATCCTCGGTTCGATGAAATTATCGAAGTGGCCTGTATTCGTTATGCCGGCTCTGAAAAAATAGATACTTTCCACTCATATGTACAGCCTACGCCTTATGAGGATGACGAAGATGATTCCATTCATTATGTAGATGACTTCATTACTGAATTAACTGGAATCTCTGATGACATGCTGGCTAATGCTCCTAAGTTTAAGGATATCGCAAAGGATTTGTACGACTACTTAGGCGATTCTGTTATTGTTGGCCACAATGTTAATTTCGATATTAATTTCCTGTATGATAATTTCCTAGGATGTTTAGGTTGTGAATTCAAGAACGATTTTCTGGACACCATGCGTTTATCCCGCATCGCCTTACCTGATCTGCCGCATCACCGTTTAAAGGATTTAAAAAAATACTTCTCCATTGACGGAATCCAGCACAGGGCCCTAAACGATTGTCAAATCACTCATGCGGTTCTTTTCAAGCTCTTGGACTATATTCAAGAGAATAACATTGATTTAGAGCATCATCATCATTACAAGAACTTTGATTTATCTACACTCACTGGCGACGTAACGTTAAACGAACCATCTAATCCACTGTATGGCAAACATTGTGTGTTTACTGGAAAATTACAGCGATTCGTCCGTAAAGATGCTGCGCAAATCGTTTGTAACATCGGCGGCTTCTGCGATAATAATGTCACCAAGAAAACCAATTTCCTTATAATCGGCGGTCTTGATGATAACCCTCTAGTTAAAGATGGTAAAAGTTCTAAAATGAAAAAAGCGGAAAAAATGATACTAGATGGTCAAGACTTGAAGATATTGAGCGAATCCACATTCTACGATCTAATTGAAGATTTTTTCAATTAAAAACTCCATTCCTGCCCATTTCATCCCATTTTATATACTTGACAGATTCTACGTTTTGCTGACGCTGGCAAAACGTAGAATCCGACTTTTATCAGTCAAAATTCATAATGAAATCACAAAAATAGCCGTTTTTGATACCTGTTTCGGGATTTGATAGCAAAAATACGGTATTTTAATGACTGCTAGCTTGCAATTAGATTTTCCTCAAGAGGTGATATTGTGTTTGGCTTTTTAAAAAAAATCTTTTCGAGTGACCCAAATACTAAGACGAAAGAACAACGCCCGAAGGCTCCTAAAAAGCGGCGCATCATCGAACTGCTGGACGATGAGTGGCATGAAACGAACTTTCCCTATCAAGCTACTATCCTGAATATCCAACGGGCCAATAAAAGCTACGGTAGTACCTGCGAAATAGCTATCCGATACATAGAAGACGGAAAATATAAAGATATTATCCGCCTGGTCAATCCCAAAACAAAGACTTTCTCATTTTCTAACTATCACGGTCTTACGTTGGATGATGTAGCTAATTCTCCAGCGTTTCCTGCCGTCTGGAATGATTTAAGCCCGTATTTCATCAATAAAAATGTTGTTACTTACTTTGCGGATGCCCACATGAAAGCCTTAATTAGAACATTAGAACGAAATCATATCGCAATCCCTGAAATGAAAGAAATTGATTTGTGTGATTATTTCTGGGAATATCATGATAGTTGGAAATCGCACAGTTTAGATAGCGTCGCAGAGCATTTAGATATACACAGTTATCCCGATGCGCGTAATGTCCAACAAACGCTTGATGTAATTTATGAAATTCTCGAAATCATACAACAAAAACGTCCAGGCCATCTAAAAAAGTTATTCTTGCATTAGTTATTTAAGGGTGTCAAAAATATCACCCTTAGATAGTCACAAGACACGGCCGAAAATGATTTATCTTGCGAAATTCGGCCCTTATTCAAAAGATCTGCAAAAGATAGGTGGTGATGACAGTTGAAAAAACGACCAGATGGCCGCTATAAGGTTTCCGCTACGATAGGCGGTAAACGGCGTTATTTTTACGGCCGGACCATCAAAGAAGCGGAACAGCGGCGCGACCAATTTAAAAATGCGCTCCATTCCGCTCCTAACGTCGATTACAACGTAACTCTTGGCCAATGGCTGTCCGTATGGCTTCACGGCGCCAGAGCGACGCTGGCAGAGGATACGTTTGATTCCTACGTCTTCCAGTTGCGCCGGTATGTGTTGCCGACGCTGGCCAAAGTCAAATTGATTGAGCTACAACCGCACATGTTCCGCGACTTGATTGCCTCCCTGCTTTCCCAGGGCTACAGCAATCGCACGGTCCAATACGCTATAGCCGTTGTCCGTATCGGACTGCGCCAGGCGGTCAATGACGGCATCATCCCGACGTATCCCCTACGTGGGGTAAAGCTTCCGGCTGTGACTCATGACAAGGTCCTGGCATTGACTAAAGACGAGGCCACCCGCTTCCTGGCAGCCGTCCCGAATTATAAGCACCACAATCTGTACTGGGTCGCCTTATATACGGGACTGCGCCGGTCCGAGCTCCTGGGTCTCCGCATCAATGATATCGACGTAAAAAATAAAACGCTCACTGTCAATCAGACTGTTTTAAACGTCGGCGGAAAAGTCGTAATCAGTCAGACAACGAAAAACAAGTCATCTCATCGGACTATCTCTGTTGATGATCAGACGCTGCAAGTCATCCGGAACCAGGAAAAAATCATTTTTAAAGAGCGCATGGCTGCCGTGCACTACGAAAATAATAATTTACTTTTTGCCCGGCCCGATGGACGTCCGTATGATCCGAAATATATTTCCCGTCGCACGAAAGCCTACGGACGCAAAGCTGGCATGCCGGAAGCTTTCTCTTTCCACACCCTGCGTCATACTCATGCGACGCTCCTGGTCAAAGCCGGCGTCCACTTCAAAGTCATCCAATATCGCCTTGGCCATGCCACCTTTGCCCAGACCATGGACACGTACAGCCACATCACGCCGGCCATGGAAAGCAGCGTCGTCGACAAACTCCGTGACCTCATCTGACCCCCATCTTGACCCCGCGCCTACAGTTTTACTCCGTTTTACTGCGCTCTACAGCGTCTTTCCATCCATGCCCATTGGCTGAAAATAGCGTAAATAAGCCATTCCTGCCAATCAAAATTGAAGACTCTTAATCAGGGTGTCCAGGGTTCGAGCCCCTGATGGTCCACCAGAATGAAAAAAGGCTTGTCGCACGTGCGACAAGCCTTTTAGTTGTAGGGGCTCGCACGTGGCGAGCCCGTTCTAGAAATATATACGATTTACCGCCCAGTTTGCTAGAATAATCATCCAAATCCAACGGGTCGCCCACGCGGCGACCCCTACAAACTATAAAACAACAGGGACCACCCATAATAACCGAAAGGTTCGTGGGTGGTCCCTGTTTTCGCCTACAAATGATACGGTTCGTGCCGGTCGATTTTGATGGCGCGGTAGATTTGTTCTAACAAGAGGAGGCGTATCATCTGATGGGTCAGGGTGATGCGGCCAAAGGAGATGCAGCTGTCGGCTTTGCGGCGGACGAGGTCGCTCAGGCCGAAGGGGCCGCCGATGATGAAGGAGATTTCACTGCAGCCGTATAGGGCCAGTTTGGCAAAGGACGCCGCCAGGTCTTCGGAGGACACGAGCTTGCCCTGCACGTCCAGGGCGAAGAGATACGAGCCCTGGCGGACGTGGCGCAGCATCTTCTCCCCTTCTTTATCGAGGACCTGGGCCTTCTGGGCCGGCGACGGGTTGTCGGGCATCTTCTCTTCCGGAAGGACCGTCAGCTCGACCTGGCCGTACGGGCGCAGGCGCTTCAAGAACTCATCGATACCGGCCGTGAGGTATTTCTCTTTGATCTTGCCGATAGTAATGACGTGGTACTTCATCAGTTGGCCCCGTCTTCCTGGTCGGACGAATCGTTCTGCGGGCTTTCCTGAAGGACGACGGTGACTTCGTGATCCGAGCCATTGCGCGTATAGTCCAGGCTGACCGAATCGCCGACGTTGTGCTTATCCATGACGCTCTGGAGAGCGCTGAAGTCCTTGACATCGGTGCCATCCAGTTTCAGGATGACGTCGCCGTGTTTGAGGCCTGCCTGGTCGAGAGGACCGCCGGCAGCGACTTTATAGACGTAAATCCCGGCGACATTCAGTTTCATGCCGAAGCGGGCTGCCATCTGCTGGTCCAGGCCGTATAAGCCGAGGTACGGACGGACGACCTTGCCGTTCTTGATGAGGTCCTGTAAAATCGGACGGGCTGCATTGATGGGAATAGCAAAGCCCAGGCCTTCGACGCCTTCCTTGGAAATCTTGGCACTGTTGATGCCGATGACCTTGCCGTCGGCATCGACGAGGGCACCGCCGGAATTGCCCGGATTGATGGCCGCATCGGTCTGGATGAGCTTCATGCTCTGACCTTCAGCCCCGATGGTCCGGTTGAGGGAACTGATGACGCCGACTGTGACCGTGCCCTGGAATTCCAGGCCCAGCGGGTTGCCGATAGCGATGGCCGGTTCGCCGACCTGGAGGGAATCGCTGTCACCGAATTCAGCGACGGGCAGGTTGTCCATCTTAATCTTGACGACGGCCAGGTCCGTCTTTTCATCGCGGCCGACGACAGTCCCTTCCGTACTCTGGCCATCGGCTAAAGAGACGATGACCGTCTTGGCCGTGCCGACGACGTGGTTATTAGTGACGATATAGCCGGCCTTGTCGAAGATGACACCAGAGCCGACACCTTCACCGACCAGGACTTTGCGGTTGAACATATCGCGGTTATAGACTTTGGTCGTAATGCCGACGACAGCCGGGCTGACTTTCTTGGCAGCCTGGACGACGGCCGTATTGCGGGCATCGGAGATGGAATCCGATTTCGACGGTTCCTGGAGCTGGTTCACCGTCCCATTATACGTACCGCTGGGCGTAAAAAAGGCATCGTGGATCTTAAAGCCGCCGAAGACACCGACGGCGATGAGGACGACGGCGGCTGCCGCCGTAATGACATGTTTACGTTGCATCATACTTCATGACTCCCTTCCTGGAAGCGGACGCTGCCCTTCTGGCAGGCCAATCGTAATAGAATATCCTGGCCGATGACCCGGCCGGCCTGGGACAAGACCGTGCGCATCGTATGCAGCGCCAGGGACGGCGTATTGTTCTTTTCACTGCGGTGGGCCAGGAGGACCCGCATGACGCCCTTTGACGGCAGGCCGGCTAAAAAAGCAGCTGCCGTCTTATTGGATAAGTGGCCCCAGCGGCTGAGGATCCGCTGCTGAAGCGGATAGGGATAGGGGCCATTGCGGACCATGCCTTCGTCGTGGTTGGCTTCTAAAATGAGGATGTCCGCATAAGCGGCTGCCGCGGCGACGTCAGGGCTGACGCAGCCCAAATCCGTCGCCAAGGTGATCTTCGACGTACCATGGCAGACCGTATAGCCGACAGGCCGGGCCGCATCGTGGGATATGGCAAAGGGGATGACCTGGATGTCTTTCAGGCCGACGCGGCGCGTCAGGCGGACGAAGCGGTCCTGGAAGCCTTCCACTTTCCGTCCCAGGGCCTGCCAGGTCTCAGCTGTCGTATAGACGGGCATATCCGTCCGCTTTAAGAGCGTCGCCAGGCCGTTGACGTGGTCCGAATGTTCATGCGTGATGAAGACGCCATCGAGGTCGCCCAGGGCGCAGCCGTAACGCTTCAGTCCCTGCTCGATGCGGCGGCAGCTGATGCCGGCATCGATGAGGATATTCGTCTTCCCACAACGGATATAGGCGGCATTGCCTTTGCTGCCGCTGGCCAGCATACTGACCAGGCAGTCTCCTGCCCGGGCTTCACCGCCGAGATTGGGAATCGTATCAGCCCCTGCCGCTGGTGCCGTGACGGCAGCCCTGCACCCGGCCTGCTGCCGGGCTGCCTGGATCGACAGGGCCATCTCCTGGAGCTGCCTTTCACTTTCCGTCATGGTCTTCCCTCCTTCTGTTGAAAAAAAAACCATCGTTCCGGAATAATCCAAACGATGGTCTGTGTGGTGGGCCTAGGTGGACTCGAACCACCGACCTCACGCTTATCAGGCGTGCGCTCTAACCAGCTGAGCTATAGGCCCATGTCATGGGACTTGCTTAGTATAACAATATCGCAGAAAATTGTCAAGTGAAAAATTGGTGGGCCTAGGTGGACTCGAACCACCGACCTCACGCTTATCAGGCGTGCGCTCTAACCAGCTGAGCTATAGGCCCATTTCCTAACGACTCGTTTAGTATACCACAGATATAGGACGTGTCAAGGAATTTTTTCCAATTTCTTACATCTTTTTACTTATACTGTTCCATCAGCTTCTTAAAGGCCGCAAAGGACCGCTTGATCATATCCGGGTCGACGCAGTACGATACGCGGACATAACCGGGGCAGCCGAAACTGTCGGCCGGGACGATGAGCAGGTTCAGCTTCTTGGCCTTATCCGAAAAAGCCTTGGCATCGGCTTCCGGCGATTTGACGAAAAGATAGAAAGCGCCGCTCGGATAGACGCAGTCATAGCCCATTTCCTTCAGGCCATTATATAAGAGCTTGCGGTTTTCATCGTAAATGTTCATATCGCCGGTCTGGCCCAAGCATCGGAGGACGACGTCCTGGAAGAGATGAGGCGCGCAGACAAAGCCCATGGAACGGCCGGCGCCGCAGACTGCCGTATAGACGTCTTTGGCATCAGCAGCGCAGTCCGGGACCAGGACGTAGCCGATACGTTCGCCCGGCAGGCTCAGGGATTTACTGTACGAATAGCAGATGATCGTGTCTTTATAGAATTTCGGGACATAGAGGATGGGAAGGCCGTCGTAAATGATTTCCCGGTACGGTTCATCCGAAATGATGTAGATAGGATGGCCGATTTCCTGGGACTTCCGCGTCAGCAGGGCCGCCAGTTTTTCATAGGTATCGGCCGAATAGACGACGCCGGACGGGTTATTGGGCGAATTGATGATGACTGCCCGCGTATGCGGCGTGATGGCCTTTTCCAGGGCATCCAGAGAAATCTGGAAATGGTCCGTATCCGGCGGCAGGACGACGGTTTTTGCGTTGGCGTTGTGGACAAAGACCGTATATTCCGGGAAAAACGGCGCAATGAGGATGATTTCGTCATCCGGGCCTTCGACGAGGGCTTTGAGGCTGATCGTCAGCGAAGCCGCAGCCCCGCAGGTCATGTAGAAATTGTCAGCCCGCACCTGGGCATCATAGGTCTTGTTCATGAAATCGGCCAGACCCTGGCGGACGGCCGTATCGCCGGCAGCTGCCGTATAGCCGTGGATGGCTACGGATTCCCGCGTTTCCAAGATATCTTCAATCGCTTCTTTGACACAGGCCGGAGCCGGTACAGTCGGATTGCCGATACTGAAATCGAAGACATTTTCCTTGCCGACAATGGCGGCCTGTTCCTGGCCATACGCGAAGAGGTCACGGATGACCGAAGCCTGGGACCCCAGGGCATACATTTCTTTTGATGCCATAATAACAACTCCTTTTAATATATATTGATTAGTTTGTTATTATTATAACACCAATAGGAAAAGGAAAACAGCCTATGCTATAATAGATATGATTTTAACTTCCCGAAAGGAGGATTTGCATGAAGAAACTCAGTCCTTATGTATACCTATTCGCTACGGGCCATTTTTCCGTAGACTGGGCGCAAGGCGCCATCCCGGCCCTGCTGCCCTATTTCATCTCGTCGTGCAACCTGAATTATCAGGACGCAGCGACGCTCATCTTCGCCAATATGCTCTTATCGTCGGTGTCCCAGCCTATTTTCGGTTATTACTCCGACAAGGTGTCCAAACCCTGGTTCGCGCCACTCGGCCCCATCCTCTGCGGCCTCTGCCTGACGCTGCTGGCCTTTACGCAGAACTACTGGCTCATCTTCCTCTGTTCCATGTTCAGCGGCTTCGGCTCTTCCATCTATCATCCCGAAGCGGCCCGCATGGTCAACAACATCGCCGGCGACCGCAAGGGCCAGGCTATGGGGACCTTTTCTGTCGGCGGCAATGCCGGTTTCGCCATCGGCCCCATGGTAGCCGGGGCCTGTGCCTATGCCTTTGACATCCACGGTCTGGTCATCTTCGGCATCGTCAACGCCCTCATCGCCTTCGTCCTCTACCATCAGATGCCGCGCATCTTATCGCAGGTCAGCGAGGCGGCGACAGCCGAAAAGAAAGCCCATCCCGGCGAAGTCCGGACCAACGACTGGAGCGCCTTTGCCCGCCTGTCCGTCGTCATCTTCGTCCGTTCCATCGGCTTTACGGTCTGCAATACCTTCATCCCCCTCTATTGGATCCACGTCCTCCATGCATCGCCGGCATCAGGCAGCCTGGCCTTGTCCATCCTCTTTTCCATGGGCGTCGTCATCACCTTCGTCGGCGGCATCCTGGCCGACCGCTTCGGCTTTCTCCGCGTCCTCCGCGGCTCCATGATCATCATGATTCCGTCCATGTTCTTCCTGGTCAACAGCACGGACATCGTCACGGCGACGCTGCTGCTCCTCCCGGTCGCCTTCTCGCTCTTTGCCGCTTACAGCCCAATCGTCGTCCTCGGGCAGACCTACCTCGGCAAGAACGTCGGCTTCGCCTCTGGCGTCACCTTAGGGCTGACGACGACCATCGGCGGCCTCATCTCGCCCGTCGTCGGCTGGGGCGCCGACCAGTGGGGCATCTCGGCCGCCCTGCAGTGCCTCTGGATCAGCGCCATCATCGGCACGATCTTCGCCTTCCTCATCCCCGTACCCAAGGCCTGGAGGAAATAAGCAGTCAGCTGTTAGGGGCTAGGGGCTCGTTAGGGACTAGCGGTTAGGGGTTAGGGGTTAGGGGCTAGTGGCTCGTGGCTCGTGGTTAGTGGCTAGTGGCTAGGGGCTAGGGGTTAGTGGCTGACTGCTAACGGCTAACGGCTGACTGCTGCAAAGCAAAAATCCCCTGCATGACGGTAGAAACCTTCATGCAGGGGATTTTATTTGCCTAAATTACTGTGCTTTTGCGACTTCTACGAGTTTTGCGAAAGCAGCTGCGTCGTTGACGGCGAGGTCAGCGAGCATTTTACGGTTTACGATGACGCCAGCTTTGGTGAGGCCGCAGATGAAGCGGCTGTAGCTGAGGCCGTTAGCGCGGGTTGCGGCGTTGATACGGGCAATCCACAATTTACGGAATTCGCGTTTCTTGGCGCGGCGGTCACGACGAGCGTAGTAGAGCGCTTTCATGACGCTTTCGTTAGCTTTTTTGAAGAGACGGCTGCGGGTACCGCGGTAGCCTTTAGCCATTTTTAAGATTTTTTTATGACGAGCGTGTGCTGTAACGCCAACTTTAATTCTTGCCATTAGTCTATTCCTCCGAATCTATATCAAAAAGTATATTACGCTATTAGATGAACGGGCACATCTTGCGGACCGATTCCGTCATGGTCTTGGAAACGAGCGTAGCTTTTCTCAGGTTACGTTTACGTTTCGGGCTCTTGCTTTCCAGGATGTGGCTCTTATACGGTTTCATGCGTTTGATTTTACCTGTACCAGTTGTGTTAAAGCGTTTTGCCGCAGCACGGCGAGTTTTCAATTTCGGCATAATAATTGTCCTCCTGTTACTTCTTGTTGACAGCGATGACCATGGTCATGTTTCTGCCTTCAATTTTAGGTTCTTTTTCTACATGGGCGGTATCTTTCAATTCATCAGCGAATCGAACCAGCAAATCACGGCCCAGTTCCGGATGGCTCATTTCGCGGCCGCGGAACATGATCGTAACTTTGACTTTGCTGCCTTCACCCAGGAAACGCTGCGCAGCTTTCATCTTAACGTAGAAGTCATGGTCTTCGATATTGGGACGAAGTTTTACTTCCTTCAATGTCAAGACTTTCTGCTTTTTCTTGGCTTCCTTTTCACGCTTCTGCTGTTCATAACGGTATTTCCCGTAGTTCATGATGCGGCAGACAGGCGGTTTGCCATTCGGTGCGACTTCTACCAGGTCCAAATGCCGTTCTTCCGCAATCTGGCGGGCCGAACGGAGAGACATGACACCGAGCTGTTCGTTAGAATCACTGACCACGCGTACTTCACGGGCTCTGATTTGATCGTTGATACGTAATTCCTTACTAATCGTCTTTCACCTCCGAAATAAAAAAAGAACGGATAGCATCGCTATCCGCTCTACGTTTCCGTCATAGACCTTAGTGACTCCAGCGCCTTGTAAGGTGAGAAGCGGATAGCTTCTGCTTTATTTTCAACAGTACATATTATATCAGCCAAGAAAGGCCTTGTCAAGCTTATTTGACCTTGACAAAACGGTAATCCTGTTCAGCACGGGGATATTTTTCCTTATCGACTTCGCTCATGAAATCCTTCAACGGACGGGCATAGGTCTTCATCGTGTCGTGCAAGGCTTTGTAAATGACGAATTTTTCGCCAGTTTCCGTGTGTTCGGCAATCGTAATAATTTCATAGGTATTCTTTTTGAAGTGACGCCAAATTTCATGTGCTTTCGGTAATTCTCTCATCGATAACCCTCCTAATAATCTACATTACTAACCTGGTGTAATTATACCATAGTTTCCCTTTATTTCAATGGCTTCATGACGGGAGCTGCCGGGCGTTCCTGGCGAAAATGGGCCAAGGCCTCCTGAACGGCCGGGATATCGATGCAATCGCTTTCCTTTTCGGCGACGTCGATGCCCAGACGCAATTTCGCTTCTTTTTTGATGGCCTTATAGAGGCCCTTGGGAAAATCGGCCAGCGTCGTCGTCACCCCCCGCGGAAAGACGGCTTCCCGTTCCAGCGTATAACCGTCCGGATAGCGGCGGGAACAGCGGGGATGATACATGTCGACGTACAGGCGGTCGACGAACTTACCGCTGACGTTAGTCAATTCAAAGACGTCCAGATTCCCGACCTGGCCGGCCTTGTGGAAAAAGACCATGGACCCGGTCCGGCGCAGGCGCAGGCGCGACAAATAGACGAATTCACCACTCGGCCCGTTGACGGGGATGGGATTAGTCGCATCATGGCCAAAACGTCCATAGGCGCCCGGAACGATGTCGCAGTCTTCCCCATGCCGCACCTTGTCGGCCAATTCTCCCGATAAAGCCTGGTTCTGTAATTCCGGTGAATTAAAGATCTGCAGCGCATTGTCATAGATTTCTTCACTCTTCGTGCGCTGCTGCTCTTTAAAGAAAGCGTCAAAAAATCCCATGGTATTCCTCCTATAATATATATAATACATTAATAATAACCTTTTCAACCGATGCCGGCAGCGGAACCCTCCGCCGTCCGCCAGCAGACATATCTATTATAAGGCATTTCTGAACTTGCCGCTAGTACCGCCGACGGCGCATTTTATCTATTTTTAAGTTTATTCTTTATTTAAACGTAAATTTTAATATTTTTCTGTTATGAATAAATATTTATTTTATACTGCTTTATACTTCCTGTTTTTCACCGTATCTTTCTTCTTTTTAAAAAATAAGTCCCCTGTTTTTCTTGATTTTATATCGTTATTAAGCCATTTATTGCGTTTAAATCATTTATGAGACCTGTCATTGCATTTTTCAGCCATTGATTTTATTTACTCGTATGTTATTATATTTATAGATAAAGAGTTTCTCCACAGGCGGAACGAATATCTGGGAATGATTTAAAATTATTAAGTATCGTCATATATTAAGGAAGAAAAGAGGTAAGAACTATGAACTTAAGTGCCAATGCAAAAATCATCATCTCCATGAGTGCTTTACTTTCATACAGTTTCATCGCTCATCTTCTTTAAAAGGGATAAAAAAGGGGCTGTCGCACGTGCGACAGTCCCTTTTTTTAGCAGTTAGCAGTTAGGGGCTAGGGGTTAGGGGTTCGTAGGGGTAGCCCGGAGGGACTGAGATGTTAACCTCTCAGTCAGCTTCGCTGACAGCTCTCCTATGAGGAGAGCCGGGGCGCCCGCTGGGACGGTCCCTACATAACCATACGTATAGCGAATTATTCGTTCTCTTTATTCTTTTCTCATCTGCTTCTTTCTTTAGCATGAGTATCTAGCATAAGAAAAATTCATTTTCCTCTTGCATTTCCTTGTGAAAAAATGTACTATATAGGCATGGAGATTGTGAAATTTAGAACTCAAGTTCTTCATTTCAGCGTAACCCCCAAGGAGCTGCGTAAGCGGTGGCTCCGCCAAAAAAGTCTTATATACTATATTATTCTATACTTTGTTCCACATCAGAAAGGATGGTTTTTTTAATGAGAGATGCTGTTATCGTAAGTGCTTGCCGTACGGCCATCGGCAGTTTCAATGGCCAGTTCGCAGACGTCACCGCTGTAGACCTCGGTGTTGCTGCTGTTACTGAAGCAATCAAACGCGCAGGTATCCCTGTAGATCAGATCGACGAAGTCATCATGGGCCACGTACTCCAGGCTGGCTGCGGTGAAAACACGGCCCGTCAGGTAGCCCTCCATTCGGGTATTCCTCAGGAAGTTCCTGCTTTCACATTGAATAAACTCTGCGGTTCCGGTATGCGTGCCATTTCCCTCGCTTCCCAGCAGATCAAACTCGGCGATGCTGACATCATCGTAGCCGGCGGTATGGAATCCATGTCCAACGCCCCCTACTCCATCGCTAAAGGCCGCCGCGGCTACCGTATGGGTAACGGCGTCCTCGAAGACTTGCTCATGCGCGATGGCCTGTTCTGCACCGAAAACAACTACCACATGGGCGTAACGGCTGAAAACGTCGCTGCCCGTTTCGGCGTAACCCGTGAAGATCAGGATAAATTAGCTTGCCGTTCTGAAAACCTGGCTTACAAAGCTCA
The DNA here is from genome assembly GCF_047974155.1 of Megasphaera jansseni. Taxonomy (NCBI): domain Bacteria; kingdom Bacillati; phylum Bacillota; class Negativicutes; order Veillonellales; family Veillonellaceae; genus Megasphaera; species Megasphaera jansseni. Next base: position 99,807 of record NZ_JBHYRR010000002.1, read on the forward strand.
GCAGGAAGGCAAATTCGACAGCCAGATTGTTCCGGTAACGGTTCATAAGAAAAAAGGCGACGTCATCGTCGACAAAGACGAATTCATCCGCCCGAACTGCACCATGGAAACCTTGGCTAAACTCCGTCCGGCCTTCATCAAAAACGGCACGGTCACCGCTGGTAACGCTTCCGGCATCAACGACGGCGCAGCTGCTGTTGTCGTAATGTCCGCTGAAAAAGCGAAAGAACTCGGCATCAAACCGCTGGCTCGCATCATCGACTGGGCTTCGGCTGGTGTTGAACCGGCTATCATGGGTACCGGCCCGATTCCGGCAGTCCGCAAAGTCATGAAAAAGACCGGCATGACTGTTGACCAGATGGACCTCATCGAATTGAACGAAGCTTTCGCAGCTCAGTCCGTATACTGCGTCCGCGAACTCGGCCTCAACATGGACAAAGTCAACATCCACGGCGGCGCTATCGCCCTCGGCCATCCGATTGGCTGCTCCGGCGCCCGTATTGTTGTCACCTTGCTCTACGCAATGGCTGAACCGGAAATCAACGGTAAATATGGTCTGGCTTCCCTCTGCATCGGCGGCGGCCAGGGCACGGCTATCATCGTAGAACGTCTGTAATTTAACAAATTTCCCTATTCCCTAGCAATAAGTAATGGAGATGTATAGAGTACGTAATTTTTGGAACGTGCTCTATACATTTTCTTTAAAAAGGTGTAAGATAGTAATATCAGAGTGTCATTTTCAACATGACACTTTTGCACGGTGCATCCTCTCATACTGATACACCGGCACCTATTTCAATACGTAAAAATTTTCAAGGAGTGATTCCAATGAAAGAAGTAGTTATCGTAAGTGCTTGCCGTACGGCAATTGGTAAATTCGGCGGCGGTTTCAAAAACACACCGGCTGTAGAACTCGGTGCTGTCGTCATTAAAGAAGCTCTCAAACGTGCTGGTATCGAAGGCAAAGATGTCGACGAAGTCGTAATGGGCAACGTCCTCCAGGCTGCTCAGGGCCAGAACCCGGCTCGTCAGGCTATGATCAAAGCTGGCATGCCGATTGAAGTCCCGGCTCTTACGGTCAACAAAGTTTGCGGTTCCGGTCTCCGCTGCGTATCCTTGGCAGCTCAGATGATCAAAGCCGGCGACGCTGACGTCATCGTAGCAGGCGGCATGGAAAACATGTCCATGGCTCCGTTCGCTGTTCCGAAAGCTCGTTATGGCTATCGCATGGGCAACGGTGTCCTCGTCGATACGATGATCAAAGATGGCCTCTGGGACGCATTCAACGATTATCATATGGGCATCACGGCTGAAAACATTGCTGAACGCTTCAACGTAACTCGTGAAGATCAGGATAAACTCGGCGTTCGTTCGCAGAACCTCGCTTGCGAAGCTATCCATAGCGGCGCATTCAAATCTCAGATCGTTCCGGTAACGGTTCATCAGAAGAAACAGGACGTCGTCATCGACACCGACGAAGGCCCGCGTGAAGGTTCCAACATGGAAACTTTGGCTAAATTGAAACCGGCCTTCAAAAAAGGCGGCACCGTTACGGCTGGTAACGCTTCCGGCATCAACGACGGCGCAGCTGCTTTCGTAGTTATGTCTGCTGACAAAGCGAAAGAACTCGGCATCAAACCGATGGCTAAGATCGTAAGCTATGCTTCCGCTGGCGTAGATCCCGCTATCATGGGTACCGGCCCTATTCCTTCTTCCCGTAAAGCATTGGCTAAAGCAGGCCTCGAAGTCAAAGACCTCGACCTCGTCGAAGCTAACGAAGCTTTCGCAGCTCAGGCTGTATACTGCTGCCGTGAACTCGGCTTCGATATGAGCAAAGTCAACATCCATGGCGGCGCTATCGCCCTCGGTCATCCGATCGGTGCATCGGGCGCTCGTATCCTCGTAACCTTGCTCTATGGCTTGAAAGAAGTCGGCGGCAAATACGGTTTGGCTACACTGTGCATCGGTGGCGGCCAGGGTACGGCTTGCGTCGTAGAAAACATCGACTAATTTCATTTCTCATGTGTAAAAAGGCTTGTCGCTTCGGCGGCAAGCCTTTTTTTTAGCAGTCAGCTGATGTTTTTAAATTTAGCCACAAAATTCTATTCCCATTTGGAATATGGAGCGTGAAAAGTGGCCCAAATACATATAACGTTTTTCCAAAAAGTATTTAATTTTCCCGGTAAAAATGATAAAATTAATTTGCTAAAAATTTCAAGCCATGCTTATACGCATCACTAACGAAAGAAGGACTGATAATGAAAACTACATGTCGTAAAATGTCTGTGGTACAGTTGACCTTTGTCACTGCTGCCAACATGCTTGGCGCCGGTATCATCATGCTGCCGACCAAGCTCGCCGAAGTCGGTACGATCTCGATTATTTCCTGGATTATTACCTCACTAGGCTCTTTAGCCCTGGCCATGGCTTTTGCCCGATGTGGCATGTTCACGACGAAGCCAGGTGGTATGGGCGGTTACTCCGAATACGCTTTCGGGCGTGTAGGACATTTTATGGCTAATTACGCCTACTCTGTTTCTATCGTAATTGCAAACGTCGCTATCGCCATTACGGCGGTCGGCTACGGCGCCGGTTTCCTTGAGACAACCTTTACGCCGTTGCAGACGTGTTTATATACGATTGCTTTATTGTGGATCGCGGCAGCCCTCAATTTCAGCGGCTCCCGTTATTCCGGCAAGCTCAGTGCCATCACTATCTGGGGTGCCATCATCCCGGTCCTGGGCATTTCTATCATCGGCTGGCATTGGTTCAGCCCGGCTACCTGGCTGGCTTCGTGGAATCCCAATAACCTGGGACTCAGCGATGCCGTCGGCAATTCCATCGCCCTGACGCTGTGGTCCTTCCTGGGACTCGAATCGGCAGCCGTCAACATGGATGCCGTTGAAAATCCGAAAAAATCCGTTCCGATTGCCACTTTCGTCAGCACCCTCGGCGTCGCCATCATCTACGTCGCCTCGACGAATGTCATTGCCGGCATCGTCCCCAATGCGGAAATCCTGGCATCGAGTGCTCCCTTCGGCCTGGCCTTCTCGTACATGCTCGGCGATACGGCCGGCAAAGCCGTCATGGGCCTGATGGTATTCTCCTGTGCTGGTTCCCTCTTGTCCTGGCAGTTCACCTTGGCCCGCGTCTTCAAGACCAGCGCCCAGCGCGGCCTGTTCCCCAAGATTTTCGCCAAAGTCACCAGTGCTGACGTCCCGGTCAAAGGCATGCTGTGCATCCTCTGCATGCAGAGCCTCCTGGCCCTCATGACCATCAGCCCGACCCTGGCCGCCCAGTTCGAACTTCTGGCCAATCTGGCCGTTGTCACCAACGTCATCCCCTACATGCTCTGTGCCGGGGCCCTGACGACGATCCTCAGCAAGGAACATATCCCCAATGAAGTCTGTAACAGAAATACGTCGATATTCTTAGCAGGCGTATCCATTATCTACTGCGTATATGCATTGACCACCACCGATGCCACGACCTTCCTCAGCGGCTGTTTCGCCGCCTTCCTGGGATGGCTGGTATACGTCGTCCGCTTCACCATCATGAAACAGACCATCGTGGAAATTAAATAAAGAAAAAAGGGCTTGTCGCACGACGACAAGCCCTTTAAAGTTGTTAGTGGCTAGCAGTTAGTTGTTAGCGGATGGCTTTAAATTTAAAGGTTTTCTCTGAAAACTACAAACGCTGTTGCTACAAACTATAAAGTAAATGGGGCCTAGCATGAAAGCAAAAGCCTTCGTGCGACAGCCCCTTTTTTTACTGTAGGGGTCGCCACGTGGGCGACCCGCTGGATATCAGGCGACGTTCTTTGAACCGGAAAATCATTCATATTCTGAGGCGGGCTTGCCACGGCAAGCCCCTACAATTTCTACAAACTACAAACTCCTCTTCCCCCCAAAAGCCGCCAGGACGACGTTGCGCATGGCTACGCAGCCGATGATGGTCAGGGCCGCTACGACGAAGGGCGTGATGAAGACCAGGGGATTGTTCTGGAGGATCGGCATGGCCTTGAAGATGTACGTAAAGATGTGGATCTGGCTGTCAAAGAGGATGTGCTGGACCAGGGCCCACATGAGGACCATGACGATGATGGCTGCGATGTGAACCAGCCGCTGTTTCCCCCGGTAGCCGTAGCGCTTGTACGGGAAGAAATAGAGGGCAAAGGTGGCGATGACGAAGATACTCATGCCGATGAAGCAGAAGCCCATGATGGCCATGATGCCGACGACCAGGCTCTGCGTCACCGACGAATCGCTGACCGCCGGAAAGAGGAACATGCCCAGTACGGCACAAGGCAGGGGCAGGCTGTAGACGATGGGGTCGACGAACTGGGAATACCAGTATTTCCGCCGGCGCCCTTTCCAGAAATCGACGGCCCGCGCCGCCAGATACTGTACGGCGACGGTCAGGAACATCCACAGGGCGAACAAGCCGACCCGGACGGGATAGGAATGCCAGCAGTCCAAGCCGGTCAGGCCATTGAGCAGGCCGACGGCGATGAGCAGGACGACGGCGCCGCCATAGCAGGTCGCCCCTGCTGACGCATAATCGCCGTCCCTGCCCGCACGACGGCGGCGATGGCCCAGCCACAGGGGAACAACAAAGGATAAGATAAAAAAGGCCAGAATCGACGCTGAGGCGATATATGGCCTATCTGAAGCAAAGGCACCAAAGGGCAGCGGCAGGATACCGCACGATGCCCAGACGACGGCCAGCAGCCAGTCGTGCCATGTCTGTTTTGTTAAGCTTTCCATTAACCTACTTCCTTTCGGCCCGGCAGGAGCTGGGATACGGCATAGGCCAGGAGCATAGTCACGCTGATTTCCGCGTACATGCCGACGATAAATACGATATCACGGCCAATAGTCGGCCATTCCCAGAAAGGCGCAGCCTTCCAATAGACACCCATGAAAGCCGTAAAAGCTCCGATAGCGGCAAAGACGATGAACCACATGAGGGCCATGACCCAGCGGCGGATACGGCCGCCCTTGGGGCCAAATGTCGCATCGTGGCAGCCCACATAAGCCACGGGGATGACCAGCGATAAAAAGACATAGCTTACCATGGCTACGACGGCACTGGAGCCGCTGTGGATCGTATAGGCACCGATGGGAATGGGAATGATAAAGAAACACATGAAGACACATTGCCGCAAGATATCGCGCCACCAACTCATTTTCTGCAAGACCTCCTAAAATAATGCAAACGAAATCACTTTAGTATACCATATCCGAAAAAGAAAGAAAAGTTTGCGCAAGCCCTGGCTTTTGTGTACAATAGAAATTATAGCAAGTGATTTTAGTCCGCACAGAAAGGAACATACATGACAAAGAATTTTGAATCCCTCGGCATTACGCCGAAGATTTGTGAACTCCTCCATAAGCAGGGCGTCGACGAACCGACGGCCATCCAGGCCCAGGCCATCCCGCCGTTGTTCAAGGGCCGTGACATCCTGGCCCAGGCCCAGACCGGCACGGGCAAGACCTTCGCCTTCCTCCTGCCGTCGCTGCAGCAGATCAAGACCGATATCCACGCCGAACAGGTCCTGGTCATGGCGCCGACGCGGGAATTGGCCCGTCAGATTGCCGACGTCGCCGATACGCTGGCACCGGAACTGGGCATCGACGTCCTCAGCCTCATCGGCGGCAAGACCATCGAGAACCAGCTGCAGAAACTGCACCGCCACCCGCATGTCATCATCGGCACACCGGGCCGTCTCCTCGACCACTGCCGCCGCCATTCCCTCGACCTGAGCGGCGTCCGCCGGGTCATCGTCGACGAAGCGGACCAGATGCTCCAGGCCGGCTTCCTGGAAGACGTCGACACCCTCATCGGCCTGACGCCGAAACGGCGGCAGCTCCTCTTCTTCTCGGCCACCGTCCCGGATAAGATCAAAGGCCTGGCCAAGAAGCATATGCAGAGCCCGCTGGTCCTGAACATCCTCGAAGGCCAGACGATTGCCCTGGAAAACATCGAACAGCGCATCTACATGATGACGGAAGAACAGAAACTGCCCAAGCTCTGCCAGATGCTGACGGAAATGAACCCCTATCTGGCCATCGTCTTCTGCAATACGAAAGAACGGACGTCTCTCCTGGCAGGCAAGCTCATCGCCAAGGGCTTCAACATCGGCGAACTCCACGGCGACATGTCCCAGGGACGCCGTAACCAGGTCCTGCGTGACTTTGCCAAGGCTAAGACGCAGATTCTGGTCGCTACCGACATCGCCGCCCGCGGCATCGATATCGAAGGCATCACCCACGTCTTCAACTTCGACGTCCCTCACGACGTCGATTACTACATCCACCGCATCGGCCGCACGGGCCGGGCCGGCAGCGAAGGCTTGTCCATCATGTTCGCCACGGCAGCCGATGAAAACTGGGTCCGCCGTATCGAACACAACATCCACGCGACGATCACCAAATACACCCTGACCGGTCAGGTAAAAGTCAAGGCCAGCAGCCGGCCGCCGAAAAAGAAAAAGACCTATAAGGACAAGCTGCCTGCCAGCACCTACCAGACGACCAGGGAAAAACGCCATAAACAGCGCCATAAGGGCGGAGACAACCGCCGGCGCCGCTAAAGGAGGTCTTACTCATGAAACGCTATCTCACCATCGTCCTCATGCTCTTCACCCTCATCGCTGCCGGATGTACGCCGGCGACGCCGACCAATTCCCAGCAGCAGAAACAGCAGACCCAGACCCAGCAGCAACAGCCGGGCGAAAGCAAGCAGGGCCAGGATACCAAGAGCCAGGCCGACACGAAAGAAACGCCCGTCGCCAACTTGCCGACCATCGGCGATACCCAGGCCGATTGGGAAAATGAATGGGGCCATCCCTACTCTCAGGGCGACACGATCCGCGTCTTCCATAATGGCCGCTACCAGGTCGTCTTCCAGAACGGCCGGGCCGTCACGGTGACCCTCAAAGTCCAGGACGGTGAAAACGTCAACATCAGCGACCTCCTGCCGGAAGATGCCCAGAAACAATCGGCATCGTCGAAAAACGTCGGCGGTTCCCAAATGGGCGTCGAAAAATGGCACAGCAAGACCCTGGAAAAAGCCTTATCTTCGACAAAAGGCAATTTCACCGTCATGAAACAACCGGGCAGCATCATCATCGACTGCACACCGGATTTGAAGAAATAGTGTAAAAAGGGCTTGTCGCATGACGACAAGCCCTTTTTAGGGGTTAGTGGCTAGTGGCTAGTGGCTAGTGGTTAGTGGCTAGGGGCTAGGGGTTAGTGGCTCGTAAAAATCAACCTCTCAGACCGCCTTAGGCGGCCAGCTCCCCTATGAAGGGAGCCTTTCACCAAACACAACAAAAAAGCTCACGCAAAATGCGTGAGCTTTTTCTATGGTGACCCGGTAGGGATTCGAACCCTAGACCTACTGATTCGTAGTCAGTCACTCTATCCAGCTGAGCTACCGAGTCATATCTTGTCGTTCCTGACGACTTATATATAATAACAAGAAATTGGGAATCTGTCAAGGTTTTTTTAGATATAAAACCAAGTTTATAGAAACCTCTCCGGCCCGCTGGGCCACCTCCCTTATAAGGGAGGCTTGAGTACAGGTCGGAGAGGTTTCCATTTATCAGCACTTATAATCGGCCGATGTCTTTCAGGTATTGTTCGCATTTGGCCTTGATTTCCGGTGTAGCGTCTACCAAGGGCAGGCGGAACGGGCCGGCCGGGAAGCCGAGCATGTTGAGCATGGTTTTGACCGGGACCGGGCTGACCGTGCAGAAGCAGCCTTTCATGAAGGGCAGGTACTTCTGATGGAGGGCAGCGGCCTTCTTGACGTCGCCGTCTTTGTGGGCCTGGATCATGGCATTCATTTCCTTGCCGATGACGTGGGCTGCGACAGAAATGACGCCTTCACCGCCAACAGCGACGATAGGCAATGTCAGGTTGTCATCACCGCTGTAGAGGTGGAACCCTTCCGGCGCATTGGCTGCGACGTAACCGGCATAGTCGAGGTCGCCGCTGGCATCTTTGAGGCCGATGATGTTCGGGAAGTCATGAGCCAGCTTGCAGACCGTCTGCGGTTCGATTTTACCGCCTGTACGGCCCGGTACGTTGTAAATGAAGATGGGCATATCCGTCGACTTGGCAATGGCTGCAAAGTGAGCATAACAGCCCTCCTGATTCGGTTTATTGTAATACGGGACGATGCACAGCAAGGCATCGACGCCGGTATCCTTGGCTTTCTGAGCCATTTCGATGGACTGTGCCGTATTGTTGGTCCCGACATTGCCCATGACCAGGGTCTTGTCCTTCAAGGCGTCGGCTGTGACTTTGAAGAGCTTGAGTTTTTCTTCTTCCGTCATGACAGCCCCTTCGCCCGTGGTAGCACCGACGAGGACGGCCGATCCTTCGTCAGCATATTTCTTAGCCAGTTCGACGGCGGCTTCGTAATTGACGGAGCCATCCTGATGGAACGGCGTAATCATAGCGACAATAACATTTGGAAAAGTTAACATAAAGGATTCTCTCCCCTCTTCGTACTAGTGGATCATGTCGTGGGCCAGCATGTATTCGGCAATCTGCAGGGCATTGAGGGCAGCGCCTTTGCGGATCTGGTCGCCCGATACCCAGAGGTTGATAGCTTTCGGATTATACAAATCCTTGCGGATACGGCCGACGTAGCAGTCATATTTTTCCGACGTGAACAAGGGCATGGGATATTCCATTTCAGCCGGATTATCCTGTACCTGGGCGCCCGGGAAAGCATCGATGGCTTTGCGGATGGCATCGACCGTCAGTTCATCGGCCGTTTCGACATAGACCGATTCGGCATGGCTGCGGAAGACCGGGACGCGGACCGTCGTAGCCGTAATGGCGATGGAGTCATCGTGAAGCATCTTGTGCGTTTCGTTGACCATCTTCATTTCTTCTTTAGTGTAATCTTTTTCTACGAACTTATCGATCTGCGGGATGAGGTTGAAAGCGATGGGGTAATGCTTGGGAAGGCTCTTGCTGGGCAGGATCTTCGGCTGCATTTCTTCGCCTTTGAGGTACGCTTCTGTTTCATCGCGCAGTTCGTCGATGCCTTCTTTGCCGGCACCGGATACAGCCTGATACGTGCTGACGATGATGCGCTTGATCGGCGACAAGTCGTGGATCGGCTTGAGGGCCATGAGCATGATGATCGTCGAGCAGTTCGGGTTGGCAATGATGCCCTTGTGCCAAGCAATATCTTCAGGGTTGACTTCCGGTACGACCAGGGGGACATCCGGGTCCATACGGAAAGTGCTGGAGTTGTCGATGACGACGCAGCCCCGTTTAGCAGCTTCGGGTCCCAATTCCTTACTGATCGAGCCGCCGGCGAACAAGCCGATATCAACACCGTCGAAAGATTCCGGTTTGGCTTCTTCAACCGTATATTCCTTGCCGTTGACGGTCAATTTCTTGCCAGCCGAACGGTACGATGCTAACAACTTCAACTTGCTGTACGGGAATTTACGTTCTTCGATCAAGCGGATAAATTCCTGACCTACGGCACCTGTGGCACCTAAAATCGCTACTACCGGTTCTTTTGTCATAACAAACTTCCTCCCCTAATGGTTCTTTTTATAAATAGTTTTCCAGTCCAAAGGTCAAGCCCGGACGGGAGCTTACTTTTTTAACGGCCAAGACGACGCCCGGCATGAAGGACTTGCGGTCCATCGAGTCGTGGCGGATCGTCAGCAGTTCGCCGTATCCCCCAAATAAGACTTGCTGATGTGCGACGTAACCCGGCAGGCGGACGCTGTGGATAGGGATCCCGGCGACAGAGGCACCGCGGGCACCGTCAAGGCTTTCGTGGGTCTTGTCCGGAGCCGGTTTAGCACCAGCGGCCTTGCGGGCGGCATCGATCTTATCGGCCGTCATGATGGCCGTACCGGACGGCGCATCCAGTTTATTGTTGTGATGGAGCTCGATGATTTCGACATCCGGCAGATACGGAGCGACTTCTGTCGAGAGCTTCATCATCAGGACGGCACCGATGGAAAAGTTCGGCGCAATGAAGATACTCGTCTTCTTTTCCAGAGCCAGGGCGTTGAGTTCATCGCGCTGCGCTGCCGTCAGGCCCGTCGTACCGACGACCATGTTGACGCCGTGTTCGATACAGGTCTTGGCATTGTTGAAGATGACTTTCGGCGTCGTGAAATCGACGACGACATCCGGTTTGATGTCATCGAGGGCAGCGCCCAGGTCATTGCGGATGGCCAGGCCTAAGTGGCCGACACCGGCGATGTCGCCGACATCTTCACCGACATGCGTGATGCTGATACCGCCGGCAACTTCCAATTCCGGGTCTTCAAAGACAGCTTTGACGACCTGGCTGCCCATGCGGCCATCGGCACCATTGACTAATACACGAAGCATATGTATCCCTCCTATGGGTTCGTTTTCGTAGAACTTCTATTTTTTGAAATTATAATTAACTATATACCTATCGCGGACATTCGTCAACCCGCAAAGCAATGTCGAATGGGAAGAACCTGTCTCGTTGAGTCAGTGTGACGACACAATTCAGGCGGGCGCCCCACGGGGCGCCCCTACAGCGCAAGTCAATGGCATTACATGCCCTTGACTTGCTTTACAATCTGGCGGGCCGCTTCGATGCTGGCCTTGGTCGTATCGTTGCCGGCGAACATGCGGGCGATTTCCAGGACGTGCTCCCCTTCCGAGAGGCCTCGGACCTGAGTGACCGTGCGGCCATCTATTTCTTTCTTATAAATGAAATAATGGTGGTCGGCAATGGCCGCCGTCTGCGGCAGATGGGTGATGCAGAAGACCTGGCCCTGGCCGGAGAGCTGGCGGATATGGTCGGCGACCTGCAAGCCCGTCTGGCCGCTAATGCCGACGTCGATTTCATCGAAAATCATGGTCTTGCCCGTCGTCCGTTCGGGACCGGCCGTCTTCAGGGCCAGGGCAATACGCGATACTTCGCCGCCCGAGGCGATTTTGGCCAGGGGCTGCATATCTTCACCCGTATTGGCCGAAAAATACAGCTCGATACCGGCCGAACCGTCGGGCGTGATATCCTTCATCGGTTCGATGTGGAAAGCGATGCGGCTGTTCAGCATGCCCAGCTTGTTGAGCGTCGCCGTCATTTTCTTACTGAACTGGCTGTCGGCGTCATGGCGCGCCGCTGCCAGGACCTGGGCCTGCTGGCGCACGGCAGCGGCCTCACGGGCCAGTTTCTCTTCCAACTTGGCCAGATGACTTTCCGACTGGTCGAGCCGTTCGTAATCGGCCTTGGCCTTGGCCAGGAATTGCAGGATATCGGCGACAGTGAAGCCGTATTTGCGCTTGAGCTTTTCAATCGACGCCAGGCGGGACTGCATGGCATCCAGAGCCCGTTCATCGAAATCGAAGGAATCGGCATAGCGCAGGAGGCCGTCGTGGACGTCTTCGATTTCATACGACAGGGTCTCGACTTTGCCGGCCAGGGCGCTGAAGGCTTCGTCGTAAGCTGACGCTTTCTCCAGGCTGCGGTGGATGGTCTCGATCTGTTCGATGACGCCGGGCTGGCGTTCGCCCCCTTCCAGGGCAAACATGGCCTCCTTCAGGTTATCCTTGATGTGTTCGGCATGGGAAGCCTTGTTGATTTTTTGTTCCAGCTCGTCGTCTTCCCCTTCTTTCAGGGCGGCTCCTTCGATTTCCTTAATCTGGAAAGCCAGGATACTGAGCATCCGCGCCTTTTCGCTTTCATCATGGCGCAGGGCCTTGATTTCCCCTTCCGTCTGGTGCCACTGGCGATATAATCCGTCGTAGTCCTGGCGGGCTTGACGGACGTCTGCCGTGAGGCCGTCGAGGATGGCTACGTGGTAAGACGGGTTGAAAATCAGGCTGTTGTCGAACTGGCCGTGGATATCCAAGAGGTAGGCGCCGAGGCGCCGCAGGACCGTCGTCGGCACCAGCGTGCCGTTGACCAGGATCGTCCCGCGGCCGCTGCGCTGGAACTGGCGGGAAATGATGAGCTGTCCTTCATCGACTTCGATGTGGTTGTCGGTCAGCAGCTCTTCCAGGCCTTCTGGCAAAGGAGAAAAAAAGAACGCGCCTTCGACGAGGAATGAGTCCGTCCCGTGACGGACGAACGATGCCGATGCGCGTTTGCCTGCCAGCATACCGATGGCGTCGAGGAGGATCGATTTGCCGGCACCCGTTTCGCCGGTAAAAATCGTCACCCCGTCGCCAAAAGTAAGGTGCAGGTCTTCAATCAGAGCAAAATTGTGGATGTGCAGGGACTGCAGCATAAGGGCCTCATTCCTTCATCAGTGATACGATAAGTTTGACCAGCTTGGGAACAGTTTCCGTGTCCTTGACGATGAGGAGGACCGTATCATCGCCGGCCAGAGTGCCGATGACATTTTCCCAGCGGGCATGATCGATGGCAGCGGCAATGGGATTCGCCGAGCCAGGCAGGGTATGGACGATGATCTGGTTATAGGCCGAATCGACGCGGACGATGGAGTCCTGGAAGAGGCGGGCCATGCGGTTCTTGGACATGAGCATATTCTGTTCCGGCGACAAGGCGTAACGGTAATGGCCGTCACTGGTCGGGACCTTGATGAGCATGAGCTCTTTAATATCACGGGAAACCGTAGCCTGTGTGACTTCGATGCCTTCTTCCTGCAAGGCCTTGGCTAACTCTTCCTGCGTTTCGATAGGACGGGACTGGACAATTTCTTTAATCTTGGTGTAACGGAATCTCTTCATAATGACGTTTCCCTCTTTTCTGTACAATATATAATACGGGTGGACAATGCACCTCATTGACGGGCTGCCAGGACGAAATATGGAAGTCCTGCTGGGGTATGGTCTGTAAATAGGACCGCAGCGCTTGTTCTTCACAAGCCCCGGCTTCGGTACCGGGATAAGCTGCTATCATAATTATCCCATTTATCGCAATTTTATTCAAGCCTATTTTTATAGCTTTTAGTGTTATTTCACAATTTGTATGAATATTATGGTCCCCAGACGGCAAATAGCCTAAATTAAATACGATAATGTCAACGTCTGACGGTACATCAGCCAGCAGTTGTTCATGAGACCCGCAGCGGCAGCGGACGTCCCTGTCCCCCAGCCCTTCGTCCTGCAGACGTTGGCGCGTGCGTTCGATGGCACAGGGCTGGATATCGAAGGCGTAGAGGACGGCGTCATCAGGCATAGTACGGGCCAGGAAGGCCGTGTCGTGACCGTTGCCGCAGGTCATGTCGACGAGGACATGGGCCTGGCGGGCGTAGGGTTCTGTCATCATATGTGATACCGTAACGGCATTGCGGAATGGATACATGTCAATCATTTCCCATCATTTTCGTAAATAAATTGCTATAAAAATAATTCTTGTTGAAACGGATGATCTTCAGGACGTGGTCGGACTTGCGGACCTGGAGGGTCATATTGCGCATGAGTTCCTGGTCCATCATGCCATCGACAGAGACGCGGACACTGTTGCGGCTGTTGGCCACCGTGACCGATACCTGGTCATCATCGCGCAGGACCAGGGGCACTTTGAGCAGCAGGTGCGGGCAGATTGGCGTAACCATGATGCAGGGCACGCTGGGCGCGACGATCGGGCCGCCGCTGGAAAAAGTATAGCCCGTACTCCCCGTCGCCGTAGCTACGATGAGGCCGTCACCGGGATACTGCTGGATGAAATGGCCGTTGATGCTCAGGTCGATGCGGATGAGTTTGCCTACATTGCCGTGACCGATAACGATGTCGTTGAGGGCATCGGGCAGGGACTGGACCAGGCCGTCTTCATAGCACAGTTCCGAGTGGAGCATCATCCGTTCTTCCAGGAAGTAGCGGCCGGCCAGGATGTCTTCCATACGCTTTTCCAGGGTCTTGGTCTCGACTTCGTAGAGGAAGCCCAGGGAACCCAGGTTGATACCGCAGACCGGGACATCGGCTTCGGCGAACTGCTTGGCCATCTTGAGGATCGTCCCGTCGCCGCCGAGAATCATGGCCACGTCGATGGTGCTGTAAATGGTCATGCGCGGCCGCAGGTGCTCGGCGCCGATGCGCTGATACGCCGGCTGGCGGCTCTCACTGACGTAAGCCGGCAGGTAATATTCAATGCCATGTTTTTCACAGATTTTGATCATCTGCTGGACAATGGCCGCACTTTCGCGTTTGACGAGATTCGGGAAAATACCGATACGCATGGGGATCACCTACATTTCATGGGATTTACTGACGATATCATCGACGACAGCGTCGGTGATATCATTATGGCACGGGTCGTCTTTACGGCTGTACAAGAGATATTCAATATTGCCGTCGGCCCCCTTGATGGGCGAAAAAGTCAGGCCCAGCGGCGACAGACCGCAGTCGGCGATGCCGTCCGTGACGTGGCGGATGACGTCGCGGTGGACCTGGATGTCGCGGACGATGCCGCCCTTGCCGACGTGTTCCCGGCCCGCTTCGAACTGAGGCTTGATGAGCGTGACCATAGTGCCGCCTGGCTTGAGCAGCGGTTCGACGGCCGGCATGATTTTGAGCAGGGAAATGAAGGAAACATCGATGGAAATGAAATCGACAGGATCGCCGATATCTTCAACGGTGACGTTACGGATATTAGTCCGTTCCATGTTGACGACGCGGTCATCAGTCCGCAGTTTCCAGGCCAACTGACCATAGCCGACATCGACGGCAAAGACCTTGGCCGCCCCGCGCTGGAGGGCGCAGTCCGTGAAACCGCCCGTCGAGGCGCCGATATCCATCATGGTCTTGCCTGTCAAATCGATGGGGAATGTTTCCATGGCTTTTTCCAGTTTCAAGCCGCCCCGGCCGACATAGGGAATGGGATTGCCCTTGACGGTAATATCTACGTCGACGGGCAGCTTCGTGCCCGCCTTATCGACGCGCTGGTTGTCGACGAAGACCAGGCCGGCCATGATGGTCGCCTTGGCCTTTTCCCGGCTCTCCGATAAGCCGCGGTTGACGAGAAGCACGTCTAATCTTTCTTTATGCTGCATACCTGTAATACCCCTCTCACATTAATGAACGCGGACCAGCAGATGTTCGACCAGTTCTTTCAGGAACCAGGCCTTGGGTCCTAACGGTTCCAGTGCCTGGACGGCCTTGTCAGCCGCTTCACGGGCCATGCGCCGGGCTTCGTCCAGGGAAAAGATGGTCACATACGTGGCCTTGTCGTTGCGGGCGTCGCTGCCGACGGGTTTGCCCAGCAGGGCTTCATCGCCGACGACATCGAGGATATCGTCGGTAATCTGGAAGGTCAGGCCCATGTACGACGCATAGGCTTCCAGGGCCTGCCGCTGCTGCGGCGATGCGTCGGCGACAATAGCTGCCATATCGATGGCTGCCTTGAAGATGACGCCCGTTTTGGAACGGTGCAGGAGTTCCATGCCTTCCCGGCCGATGGCCATGTCTCCGTCCGTTGCCAGGTCGAAAGCCTGGCCGCCGACCATGCCGGCCGGTCCGGCTGCCCTGGCGATGACGGCGATGCAGCGGTTCAGTTTGTCCGGCGCAATCCCCTTTTGGCTGGCCATGAGCTCGAAGGCAAAAGTCAGCAGGCCGTCGCCGGCCAGCGTGGCCAGTCCGGCACCGTAAACGACGTGGTTCGTCGGCTTGCCCCGGCGCAGGTCATCGTCGTCCATACAGGGCAGGTCGTCGTGGATCAGGGAATACGTATGGATACATTCCAGGGCACAGGCCAGGCCCGTGTAGGGAGAGGCATCCTGCCCCAGGGCTTCGACCGTCGCCAGCAGGAGTACCGGGCGGATGCGCTTGCCGCCGGCCAGGAGACTGTAATTCATGGCTTCATAGAGCCGGGAAAAACGCGGCTGGTCCGTCGTCAGTACGTGGGCCAGATAGTCCTCGACGCGCTTGCGCTGGCCTGCCAGATAGTCTTGAAAGGTCATAAGTCCAACACCCCTTCAGCCGGTGCATCGCCGCTGCTGTCCTTATCAGCCCGGACATCGGCCAGGGCCTGGGCCTTCTGGCGGGCATATTCCAGAGCGCCTTCGCAGGACTGGGATAATTTGATGGCCTTTTCATATAAATCGAGGGACTGCTTCAGCGTCAGGTCCGGTGCATCCAATTCCTGTACGAGCTGTTCCAATTTTTCATAATTGCTTTCAAAACTCTTCAATTTATCAGTCGTTCTTGCCATATATGTCCACCTCTTTAACAGCCGCCGTAATCGTCCCATCGACGACTTGTATCGTCAGCGGGGCGTCTTTCGACACGCTGTGGATATCTGTAAGGATCTTGTCATGCTGCATGAGCTGGCCGTAGCCGCGGCGCACGAGAGCTGCCGGGTTCAAGGCCTGCAGGGATGCCGTCAGGGTATTCAGTTTCCCCTGCTTCTGTTCCAGATGGAGGCGCAGCTGGCGGTCTGCCTGTTCCATCAGGCCGGCCAGACGGGCTTCGCGCATGGCCAGGAAGGCATCATAGCGCTGCAGGTTCAGCCGGCCTGCGGCCTGTTCGACCCAGCGCTGCCGGTCTTCGATGCAGGCCATGACCCGCTCGTAAGCCCGGTCTGCCAGGGCAGCCAGGTCCATTTCCGCTTCGCTGACGTCAAAGAATGCCATCTCTGCCGCGTGGGTCGGCGTCGCCGCCCGCACGTCAGCGGCATAATCGGCCAGGGTCGTATCCGTTTCATGGCCGATGGCCGTAATGACCGGTACGCTGGCGCCGTAAATGGCTTTGACCACGGCCGGGCTGTTGAAGCACCATAAGTCTTCCATAGACCCGCCGCCGCGGCCGACGATGAGGACATCCAGGTCCTTGCGCCGGCCCATCTCGCCGATGGCCTTAGCAATGGCCGTATCGACGCCATCACCTTGGACGGGGATGGGGTGCAGGATGATTTCGGCATAGGGATTGCGCTCGCCGGCAATCTTGTAGATGTCGTGGAGCACGGCGCCGGTCTTCGACGTCAGGACGCCGATGCGCCAGGGGAAGCGCGGCAGCTCCTTCTTGTGGCTGCTGTCGAAATAGCCCTGGGCGGCCAGCTCATTCTTGATGCGTTCGTACTGGGCCTGCAAAGACCCGGTCCCCTGAGAAAAGAGCTGTTCAATGATAAAGGAAAGGGCGCCGCCTTTTTCATAGACGTTGACGGCGCCGATGACGACGACATGGTCCCCTTCGCGGACAGCCCGGACCGCTGCCGTCACGCGGCTGCGGAACACGATGGCCCGGATGGAGCACTGATCATCGCGGATATTCATATAATAATGGCCGTTCGACGCCCGCTTGAGGCCGATGATGTTGCCTTCCATCGCGATGCTCTGCAAGCGGTAATCGCCATGGATATCATCTTTGATGCGGCGGACGACGTCCGTAACCGATGCATATTTCATGATTTCTTCCCTTCCTGTACGGCGGCCCAGAAGGCAGCGCCCGATGCGTTGTCGGCACTGAAGCCGTCGGCTGCCAGATTCAGGTCAATCTGATGGCGGCGGCAATAGCCGCTCATCTGCCGGCGCAGATAGCCATTGGACATGACGCCGCCAGCGGCGACAAGATGTTTCATGCCATCGGCAGCAGCATAATCGAGGAGACTTTCCAGGCCGCGCCAGACCGTCGACAGCGTCCAGCTGCAAAGGCGGGCCGGGTCTTCCCCGCCGGCGGCGATGCGCCGCTGGCCCTGCGATTCAGGTCCGGAAAAACTGACCTGGCCGTCACGGCAAAAGACATGGGCCCCCTTGACGGGCGGATGGACCGTCTGGGCCAGCTTGTCGACATGGACGCCGGCTGGAAAAGGCAGGTCCAGGGCGACGCCCATGCGGTCGATGAACTGGCCGGCACTAATGTCGCTGGTGCCGCCGATGCGGGTGATATCGAGGCCTTTTTCATCGGGTACGGCCCGCAGCAGGTCCGTCGTCCCGCCGGACAGATGGATGCCATAGAAAGGTTCGCTGCCGACGTGGCCGCGGCTGCGCAGGACGGCGAGGAGATGATTCTCCTGATGGCTCAGGCGGTACAAGGGCACGCCCAAGACGGCGGCCAGGGCCCGGCCATAGCCGAGGCCGGCTAAAAAAGCAGGCATATAGGAATCATCGCGGCGCCGGGGCTGGTCGGTCACGGCAATGGCCCGGATACGGGCACTGGCCAGGACGCCAGCCAGCCGTTCAAAGAGGACCGGCAGATTGCGTGTATGTTGATAGACCATGTTGGACTGGGACAGACCGCGGCCGCCCTTGGCGACGCTCAGGATGATGCGTTCATCGGCGACGACGTCATAAGCCGCGTCGACGAGGCACAGCGACGTCGTATAACAGCTGGTATCGATGCCGAGAAAGACGTCCATCAGGCCTTCGACCTTACATAAGCGCCCAGGATGCCGTTGACGAACCGCGCCGACTTGTCGCCGCTGAATTCCTTGGCCAGGATGACCGCTTCATTGAGGACGATGGACGGCGCCAGGCTTTCTTTGGGATATACGAGTTCGCACAAGGCCAGGCGCAGTATATTGCGGTCTGTGCGGTTCATCCGTTCGATGTCCCAGCCCTTGGCAAAGGAGCGGATGATCGTATCCAGTTCTTCCCGGTGTTCCGTCGTCGTTTCGACGAGATACGTGCAATAATCATTGCGTTCCTGATCACTCAGTTCCGGGCCGTCTTCGGTCAAGGCGTCGGTCGTGACGTAATCATTCTCCAGGATTTCCTGTTCGCTGTACTGGATATCATTTTCTCCGTGGAATTCACGGGAATATAAAAGTTCGAGCGCCTGCTGGCGCGCTTTATGTCTGCTCACGAGTTCCCTCCTGTAATAACTTTATTCAGCCGGCAGTAACGCCAGGTCTTCAATGGTAACGGAAATATCGAGGCCCTCTGGTTCGGCCATGGTATCGATGGCCTCAGCCGCCTGCTGCTGGACGTCCAGGGCCAGCTGGTGCAGGTCGCCGCCACAGCGGGCGCGGACAGCCAGATGGAGATGGACGACGCCGCCCGTCACGGCTGCGCTGCGGCTGCGGATGGCGACGACGCCAGGAACCTGACGGCCGGCCGTCTCGGCGATACGGCGCAAGGCCTTGGCACTGACGGCATAAGCAAAATCCTGTTCTTCATCCATGGCGGTCTTCCTCCCCAAATACTAACTGCTGTACAATGATGTGGACCGCCGTAACCGTGCAGGCCGTCGCCGTTTCGACGGCATCCTTGACGGATTTCTGCACTTCCAGGGCTACGTCGGGAATACGGCAGCCATAGCGGATGACCAGGCGGACGGTCAACTCGATGTGCTGGCCGTCGATAGAGACATCGACACCGCGTCCCGGAAGGGTCCGCCCCAGCTTTTCGGCTGCCACTTCGGCGATATTCGTCCCCAAATCAGCGACATAAGCCGATTTGGCCGCCGTCAGGGCCGCAATGGAGGCAATGACGCGCTGGGAAATATGGATACTCCCCCATTCATTTACTTCAGTCGTTTCCATGGGAATCACCCCTTTAGTCCACAAAAGGGGCTGTCGCGCGTGCGAAGCCCCTTTGATACCCTATGCTAGCGGCTGGCGGCTAACGACTTGCGTTAACCTTATGCTCTGCCGATATACTGGCCGGTTCTCGTGTCGATCTGGAGAACTTCGCCTTCATTGATAAAGAGCGGTACTTTGACGACATAGCCCGTTTCCAATTTAGCCGGTTTGCTGCCGCCTGTAGCTGTATCACCGCGGACACCGGGATCGGTTTCGACGACTTTCAATTCGACAGCAGCCGGGAGATCGATGCCGATGACTTTGCCTTTGAACATCATGACGGAAACGTTCATTTCTTCTTTGAGGAAATGGATAGCGTCGCCGAGAGTTTCTTTGTTCAATTCGATCTGTTCGTATGTTTCGTTATCCATGAAACAGTACATGCCTTCATTTTCATAGAGGTACTGCATCTGGCGGCGGTCGACGTGCCCGTCCTGTACTTTTTCACCAGCGTTCCAGGTACGTTCAACAACAGCGCCCGTTTCGAGGTTCTTGATCTTAGCGCGGACGAAAGCAGCGCCTTTACCCGGTTTTACATGCTGGAATTCAACGACCTGCCATACCTGGCCGTCGATTTCAATAGTTACGCCTGGTCTGAAATCATTACTTGTAATCATGTGTAAACTCCTCCTATAACAGCTCCATCAAATCTTTGGGTGTTTTGGTTAAAATTTCACAGCCGTTGGCTGTAACGGCAACGGAATCCTCAATGCGGACGCCAAACTTGCCTTCTATGTACAGTCCCGGTTCTACCGTGACTATCATATTCTCTTCGAGTACGCCTGTCGAACGCGGCGACAGGACCGGTTGTTCGTGGATTTCCAGGCCCGTACCGTGGCCCAGGGAATGAGTGAAATACTGGCTGACGTGATAGCGGGCGAAGTAGTTGCGCACGGCATAATCGACTTCGCGGCGGGAAACGCCGGCCTTGATGAGCGATACGCCCAGCTTCTGCCCTTCCAGGATGAGCTGATAGAAATCCTTCTGGAACTGCGACGCCTTGCCGACAACGACAGTCCGGGTGATATCCGAATGATAGCCTTCCCAGACGGCGCCGAAATCGAAGGTGACGAAATCGCCGGCTTCGATGACTTTCGGGCTGGCCGTACCATGAGGCATGGCCGAGCGCTTGCCGGAAGCGACGATGGTCGTAAAGGACTTCTCTTCGGACCCTAAGAGCAGCATATTGCTTTCCAGGCGGGCTGCCAGTTCCTTTTCCGTGACGCCAGGCTTGATGTACGGCAATAAATCGGCAAAGGCCCGGTCAGCGATATTGCTGGCCTTGCGCGTCGCTTTCAGCTCGTACGGTTCCTTCACAGCCCGCAGGCTGGTCAAATCGCAGGGCAAAAAGCCGCATAAGGCGCCGTCGGAAATATTTTCGTACATGAAATGGGTCAGGAAATTTTCTTCATATGCTGCCACGCCGATTTCCATGTCGTTCAGTGACGAACGGATGGATGCCGATAAGGCATTGTGGTGGTTCTTGATATCGTACCACGCCCCGGACTGGTTGGCAGCTTGTTCCGTATAGCGGGAATCAGTCCATAAGACGGCCTGATCCAGGCCGATGACCAGGGCCCCTTCACCGCCCGTAAAGGCACTGAAGTAGCGCAGGTTTTCAGGTTGGACGATAATGACGCCGTCTGCATCGTGTTCCTGAAGAAAAGCGCGCAGGCGGGCGATTCGTTGTTCTATCATAGTATCCCCCTATCACCCTATAGTAATTCAATCATATTTTATAATACCATATTTTCCATTAGCTGAAAAGATAAAATTGCAAATCACCGGACCTGACCGCACAGGGCTTCCCGTTCTTCATCGGTCAGAGGCCGGAACTGGCCCGGCTCCAAACCTTCATCGAGGACGACACTGCCGATGGAGCGGCGGTGCAATCGGACGACTTTCAGGCCGACGGCGGCACACATGCGCTTGACCTGATGGAACTTCCCTTCCTGGACGACGACCGTCAGCGACTGCGGCCCCGTCTGAACGGCTTTGGCCGGCAGGCAGTGCAGGCCATCGTCGAGGACGATGCCGCTGGCAAAACGGCTGCCTACGTCTTTCGGGATATCCCCTTCGACGACGGCATCGTATATCTTATCGGTATGCTTCTTCGGCGACGTAATGCCGTGGGCCCAAGTCCCATCATTGGTAATGAGCAGGAGGCCTGTCGTATCCTTATCGAGGCGGCCTACGGGAAAGAGGCCGGCCCCCTGATACTGACGCGGCAAGAGGCCGATGACCGTCGGCGATACGTTGTCTTCCGTAGCCGACACGACGCCGGCCGGCTTGTAGAGCATGAGATAAATATACTCTTCATACTGAACGGCCTGGCCGTCGACGGCGATGGCATCGGCTGCCGGGTCGATTTTCTGGCTGCTGTCGCGACAGACGGCGCCATTGACGGTCACGTGGCCTCCTTTGCACAACTCCTTGAGTTCCCGCCGCGTCCCCCAGCCCGTATGGCCCAGGAGCTTATCGAGGCGCATTGTCTTGGCCATGATGCCTCCTTATAACGACGGCATCTTGTCCCACTGGGGCTGATACCCCGTCAGGCCTTCCAGATGCTGGGTGCAGTTCATGAGGGTCATGACATTGCGGTCGCCGTAATATTCGATGATGTTAAAGGCCGTGTTGAACTGCTGGAAGCACCAGATGCGCTTCATATCCAGGCCCAGCAGGCCGAAGAGCAGGCAGCGGATGGCCGCCCCGTGGGAAACCATGAAGACGCTGTCGCCGTCTTTGTGGTGTGACAGGATTTCCCGCGTCTTCTTCAGCGTCCGGTCGCGGACCTGGCAGAACGATTCGCCACCCCGTGCCGGCAGGGTCCCATCGGATGCATAGACCGCTTCCAGTTCACCGGGCCACTGGGTCGTGATTTCCTGATATGTATGGCCTTCCCAGACGCCGAAATCGGCTTCCTTCAATTCATCATAAGCGATGACATCCAGATGATGCGGTGCCGCCACGCATTCGGCCGTCACTTTGGCGCGCTGGAGCGTACTGCTATAGACGGCATCGAGATGGACATGGCGGAAAAATTCTCCCAGGCACTTGGCTTGTTCCAGCCCATGCTCATTGAGGGGGACGTCCGTCGACCCCTGATACCACTGCTGGACATTGCCTTCCGTTTCGCCATGACGTGCTAAATATAATTTAATCATCGTGTTCCTCCAGTATTCCCTATAAGTAATTCAACATTTGTGCCCTTCCATTATAACAAGAAATCGGCCAGCTTGCTACCGACGGCCGTCAGCAGGAGCAGGGCCATCTCACTACCTTCGAGGACGGCGCCATACGTATCGCCGGTGACGCCACCCAATTTCCGGCTGATGCGGCCATTGGCCCACAAGGACAGGAGCATGGCCGCCCCCAAAAGGGCCAAATAAAAAGGCCCGCAGAGAAAGACCGGTACCAGGGCCAGCAGAAACGCTTTAGCTACGGTGTGCGCCGGCGCATAGGTGACGAAAGCCCGGCCCAGCCCCTGTTCGCGGGCATAGGGAAACTGGAAGATACTGATCAAAGTCCCGAAGCGGGCCGCTGCCGGGATGCCGACGAGGGCCGGCAGGGCCGCTTCCGGTGCCAGCTGGCTGAGGAATGTCACTTTCAAGAGGACCAGGAAGACGAACGCCGTCACGCCGCCAGCACCGACGCGGCTGTCCTTGAGGATTTCCAGCATCCGCTCGCGGCTGCGGCCGGAAAAGAGGCCATCCGCCGTATCCATATAGCCGTCAGCATGGAGGCCGCCGGTCAGGTAGAACCAGAAGGCCACGACCAGGGCCGACCGGCCAAAGGCGTCGAAAAGGAAAGACGACGCCCCATAGAGCGCCGCCAAAAGCAGGCCGATGATCAAGCCGACGAGGGGAAAGAACAAGACGGACCGGCCAAAATCTTCATCGCGCCAGATGCTCTGTGGAGCCAGGTGGATGCGCGATAAGAACTGCAGGGCAATGAGAAAGGCCTTCATGGCTTCACCTCCGGCAGGCGGACGGCCCGCTGCTTCAGTTCCGTCGTAATGCCGCAGACCGATAAGTAAACTTCATCGGCTTCGGCTGCCGCAGCCTGGTTGATCTTGCCGATGAGGTCGCGGTACAGGCGGCTCACGTGTTCCATAGGCACGATGCCGCAGCCCAGCTCGTTGGTGACAAGGACAGCCGTCACGCCGGCCTGGCGGAACGCGGCCATGACCGCGTTCAGTTCGGCCAGGGCCCCGTCGATGATTGCTTCATCCGTTTCGCCATCGTGGGCAAAAAGATAATTAGAAAAATAAAGGGTCAGGCAATCGACGAGGACCACATCGGACGACTGGCACAGGCGGTCCATCGTCTCCGGCAGATCCTGCGGGATTTCCCAGGTCTGCCACGACGACGGGCGTCGTTTGCGGTGGATGGCGATGCGCTGGGCCATTTCTTCATCGAAGATACGGGCCGTCGCGACATAAGCATGCCGCCCGGGAAGGGCGGCAGCATAGCGTTCAGCAAAGGCGCTCTTACCACTCCGCGCCCCGCCGGTGACAAGGATGATTTTAGACATATCCATTTACTTCTTGATTTCCGAATACAAATGAAAGACTTCCGGCAAGATGACCTTTTCCATGCCGATTTTGATGAGGCTCGGCAGGCCCGGCAGGCAGTAGACCTGACACTGGTGGATGATACCGGCCGTCGTCCGATAGGCCATGGCCTGGACGCCGCAGGCCCGGCGGTAGGCGAAATACGTCATCATCGACTGGAAGGCCGGGATTTTCTTATCGAACAGGGCTTCTACCGTTTCGATAGTCACGTCGCGTTTGGCCAGTCCCGTGCCGCCGCTGGTGATGACCAGGTCGACGCTGCAGACCCATTCATGGAGATGGCGCTCGATTTCGGCCTTGTCGTCTTTGACAATCTGATAGTCGACGACCTGATGGCCGTAATTAGCCAGGGCCGACTGGATGAGCAGGCCGTTCGTATCGTCTGAAAAAGTGCGGCTGTTGCTGATGGTGAGAATCGCCGCCCGCAAAGGATGTTCTTCCATTTTTTTACTATTCAAGATGAATAACCTCCTAACTTAAGATACATAAGATTCTATGATGGAAAAGGGATCGCGCCCTTCCAGCAATCCTTGCAAAAACGAAGGGATGAAACATTCACTGACGACCTGGACATCATACGTCCGTTCCACGCCCTGGCTGGCAAGGGTGATACCGCCGCCCAGGGCCAGGCGTACAGCACAAGCCGGGCCGCCCGATGGCAGGACATCGCTGCGGGACCAGAGGACCGTCGCCTTGTCCCGCCAGGGATACGGGTCTTCATCGTCGCTGTCGCAGTCGACGACTTCCGCTGCCACGATGAGGCCGCTCTCTTTGGCGAATTCTGCCGTATGACAGACGAACTGCGTGTATTCGTCTTCAGAAGTAGCCGCAGCTGCCGAAATATAGAGCAGGCGGAAATCATCCCACAAGACGTGTTCTGAAATGAATTCTTCTGACGGCGTGATGTCCTCCTCTTCATCGACGAAGGATGTATGCCAATTATAGGCCGAACAGATTTCCTCCGCGTCGTCGCCGGCATTGAGCGGGTAGACGTGGAACCCCAGTTTCTGGAATCCTTCCGTCACGCGGACATCGAGGCCGTGCTCCGACTCATCTTCCTGCCAAAAGAAGAAAGGCAGGCCAATATATATCACATCCAATATAATCACCTCTATAAATATAGTATTCGACCCGGAAGGGCAAAAGTCCTACTTGAAAAATATACGTTCTTGTAATGTTTCCTGATTCCGATATAATATATGTATAAACTGCCTCGATTGGAAGAGACAGGGAAAGGAAGTATGTCTTATGTTCAAAAAAATCGCCGCTCTGGCCGTCACATTTGCCTGTGTCTTCAGTTTCATGGCGTCCGCCACCTTCCTCGATGACAACCCCCGTTTCGTCCAGGTCGGCCACGATGACACGACCGAATCGTATATCGACATGAACACCATCCAGTCCGTCCGCTACGATCCGCCGTACTACATCATCCGGGCTACCGTCGTGACCTATGACTATGCCAACAATACGGTACAAGGTTATGATAACAATTTCTTCTACAATTTTAAAGCCCAGACTGTAAAAACGCAGACCCTCGGCGACGTCGGCTACGACCTGCAGGGCAATGTCGTGTCCACCTTGACCCTGCCTAATCCAGAAGTCAAGACGACAGACCGCCTGTCCGCCAACGGCAATGCGGCCAACCGCGCTTTCCGGGTCTGTTACGACATGAACTTCTTCCAAGAATAAGGCTCAAAAATTATTGAAAAGGATTTGATATTCCATGGATTCCCTGATCCACATCATTACGACGATCGTCACTATCGTCTTCATCGCTGCCGTCCTCTATTCCCTCACATCGGCCCTGCGCAAGCGCCATCGCAAGGCGAAAGTCCAGCAGGAACTGGCCAAGAAAGAACACGTCAAAGTCGCCAATCTGCATCAGTACGACATCAAGCCCAATGACGGCTATTACAAATATCCCATCGAAGAAAAAGGGAAACTGCGCCGCTTCCCGCAGCACTTCACCACCGTCGCCCTGGAACTGGCCAACGAACAGCCCTATTCCGTCTGTCTCCTGGCCCTGGCTGAATTCGACCACGGCGAACTGAAGGACACGCGTTACTTCTACGTCCGTCCGCCAGAAAACAACTTATCTGCCGTCAAAGGCCGCTACCAGTGGGAAGAGCTCTCCAAGGCCGATGAATTCGGCGAATACTGGCAGGCCGGCCTGAAGAACCTCATCGAAGGCCAGACCCTGGTCGCCCACAACGCTCCCTTCGTCATGGGCTGCCTGACCCATGCCCTGCACATCTACGGCATCGACGCCCCGTCCTTCTGCTACGCCGATACCCTGGAAGTCGCCAAGAAACTCTACCATTTCCCATCGAACCAGCTCGACGTCATCTGCGATGAAATGGATATCCAGACCGAAGAAGGCAATCTGTTGAGCCAGGCTATCGCCATGGGCCGCTTTTTCCTCATGGCCCACAAGGAATATCCCATGTTCCTGCCCGACCTGACCTATGTAAAAAAAGCACCGACGACAGACGACAAAGAAGCGGCCCTCATCGCCGCCGTCGAACGTGAAGAAGGGACGCCGGAAGAAATGTTTTCCCCAGAAGCACCCGATCAGTCCCTCATCGATGACCTGATGCAAAAAGGCTACGTAGAAGCCGGCGAAAAACCAGGCACGTACTACGCCACCGACAAAGGCCTGGACTTTTCTGAAGGACGGTAGGTTAGTGGTTAGTGGTTCGTGGTTCGTGGCTCGTGGCTCGTGACATGAATGTTTGACGAAAGGCTCCCATTATAGGGGAGCTGGCCGCCGAAGGCGGTCTGAGAGGTTGCCTTTTACATCACCCCCAAAAAAAAGGGACTATCGCATGCAGTCTTATATCTCCATGCGTAGTCCCTTTCGTTTTATAAAACCATCTGCTAACCCCTAGCCACTAACTGCTAACCCCTAAAAAAAAGCTTGCCGTATGTACGGCAAGCTTTTTTTGCTATCATCAAACAACTCTTATTTGGAGTACAATTCGACGATCAGTGTTTCGTTGATTTCTACCGGAATTTCGTCGCGTTCAGGCATACGGGTAAGTGTGCCTTCAAAGCCGTCGAAGTTCTTTTCGATGTACGGTACATCGAAAGTCTTCAATTCCTGGAAGGATTTTTTGTACATTTCGTTGGAGCGGGAAGCTTCTTTCAAAGCGATGACGGAACCAACTTTAACGTGTGCCGACGGGATGTCGCAGCGTTTGCCATTGACCAGGATGTGGCCGTGGTTGACCATCTGACGTGCCTGGCGGATGGAGTTTGCAAAACCGATACGGTATACCAGGTTATCCAAACGGCATTCCAGCAATTTCAGCATGTTCTGGCCGGTAACGCCTTCCATCTTCTTAGCTTTATCATAATAACGGACAAACTGACGTTCGAGCAAATTGTAGTATGCGCGAAGTTTCTGTTTTTCCAATAACTGTGTGCCATATTCAGACATTTTTTTCTGACGCTGATCTTTACGTACGCGTTTTAATGCCTTAGGGTGTCCGTACACATTAACTCCGAACCGGCGACATTCCTTAAAACGCGGGTCTCTCCTCGTTGCCATTTTCTACATCACCTCATGTTAGTAATTCAAGAAATTAAATTTTGCTCACGCAATATATAGATATTACCATGAATAAACCCTTCCTGTCAAGAGGTGTAAAGCGCGGCTCAGATTCCCGCTGTTTACTTATAATCTTTCCCATACTGCCAGCACTGGCCGATGACTTTCCCCGTGCCGAGATAACGGGCCTGCTGGAATTCAAACAAGACCGGGCTGACGCGTTCATAATCAATTTTACCGCGTTCCGTCAGATATTCTTCCTGTACATAGGTATGGACCGGTTTCAAGATATAATTATGGAAGTTGCCGACTTCAAATACTTTATCGACGCGGCATGTCATCGAAACCGGCGCTTCATCGATAATAGGAGCCTTGCCGACTTCATCGAAGTGATGAGCAAAGACAGCCGACTTATCGGTCTGCGCAGCTTTGGCAATCCCGCAATAGTCGACGCGTTCCAGCATATCCTGACGGACGAGGCTGACAGACACGGTCCGGTTCTTAAAAATAGCACCATCCGACAACGTGTGGGCTTTATCGACACTAATTAAGAACTGGCCATGTTCGACGACGCCGACATGCGCAATCGGAAGCCAGTTGACGCGACCATCTTCCAAAACCGTCCCAACCACCGTAACTGGTGTCGGATACAATCCCATAACAGCACCCATATCTTTCTGCATATTGAATCTCTCCTTTTTTCATTCACATATTTTCGTCTTCCTTTGACTGCACTGAGTATACCTCAAGAAGGATGAAATTGGAAGTACGCACTATATTGTAATATAGTATTTAAAAAGATACCAAAGTGAGACGGGAATATTCTTGACTTATTATCTTCACTATGCTATACTTTAGTCAATAAATAATAACGAATATCAATTAATAACAAATGCATGAATTCAGGAGGTGCTCTTATGACCAACTTCATCACAGCCGTCAGCAACCGGCGCACGAACTACACTCTCAGCAAAGACATCACGGTTCCCCAGGAAACCATTGCCAAGACCATCGAAGACGTCGTCCGCGAAGTACCGTCGGCCTTCAACATGCAGTCCGGCAAAGCCGTCATCGCCTTTGGCGAAACACACGATGCCATCTGGAAAATCACCATGGATACACTCCGTAAAATCGTCCCGCCGGCCAATTTCGCCACGACCGAAGCCAAGATCAACTCCTTCGCCGCAGCCTACGGCACGGTCCTCTACTTCGACGACACGACCATCGTCGACAACATGGCATCCCAGTTCCCGCTCTACGCCAAGAACTTCCCCATCTGGGCCCAACAGGCCAACGGCATGATGCAGTTCGCCGTCTGGACCGCCCTGACCGACCTGGGACTCGGCGTCAACCTCCAGCACTACAATCCCCTCATCGACGACGAAGTCAAAAAACTCACAGGCGTCCCCAAAGAATGGCAGCTCATCGCCCAGATGCCCTTCGGCCATCCTACAGAAGCCCCAAAACCTATCGTAAAAGTACCCATCGAAGAACGGGTGAAAGTTCTTCGGTAAAAAAAACGCGCTGTCCCGCAAAGACAGCGCGTTTTTTTAGTGGCTAGTGGCTCGTGGTTCGTGGCTAGTGGCTCGTGGTTCGTGGCTCTCCTGTGAAGGCCCTTTGTAGTCCGTCAGATACTGACCGAAGAAAAGCACAGGGCGGCTGCTAAAACGGAGAGCAGTGCTGGAGCTGTCAGCGCAGCTGACTGCGGGGTTCTAAAACCATCCGCTAACCGCTGACTACTAACTGCTAGCCGCCGAAAAGGGCTTGTCGCGCGTGCGACAAGCCCTTTTCCTTATCTCCTAGCTGCGAGCTGCTGTACCATGGCTTTCAGTTCAGCAATTTCTTTATCTTGTTGATCTACTTTGGCCCGCAGGTTTTCGTTTTCTTGCAGTTTTTCATTCTGCTCTTTGACGACGGCTTTCAGCGATTCGATTTCTTTAGCCATCATCGTGCGCGATGTCGAGACGTGATTGCCCTGGCCGAGCTTGAAGCTGACGCCGGCATTGAGCATGTTTTCACCACCGCCAAAGCTGCCGCCGATGCTGAACATCGTGTCTTCATTGGGACGATAGTAAGCCCCGATAGCTGCGGCATTGGCATTCTTATAATGGCCAAAGCCACCGGCAAAGTCCCACTTGTCGTCGGGGTCGAAGTCCAGCGGATGGAGCGCCGCCAGTGCCGCGGCACCGGCACCGACGCGGTTGACGCGGTTGTCCAGCTTGTTGATGGCACTGCCGACATTATTGGCAAACATACTGAGCTGGCCGACATTGACTGCATCCGTCGCCGACGTCCCGGCAGCCACATCATGAATCTGCTGGCCGCCCATGGAAACGTTGCTGTTGCTGATTTCCACATCGTGGGTATCATCCCCGTCGGCAGCAATCTTGATGCCGCTGTCGGTGACCGTCGTACCGGCCTTGCCTTCACTGTTGTTGATGGTCAGGCCTTCGTCGTTCAAAGTGCTGTTGCCAGTGGTGACACTGGTAAGGCCCTTCAGGTTTTTAGCTAGCCGCAGTGACAAACCATTGTCGCCATTCTTGACGACGCCGATATTCTTGTCCTCAGCGACTTCCGTAGCGCCGCCCGTCAGGCTAAGAGCACCGCCGAATTCAACATTGACAGTCTGTCCGTCATCACCCTGATAGGTGCGCTTCGTCTGCTTGATTGTCGAGACATCGCTCTTGATGTTCGAGACATCTTGCGTGATATTGTCGATTTTACCATTGACCTCACCGATTTTGCCATCGACAATGTTCTTTACGTCACCGATGTTGGCGGCGTTGGTGTTATCGCTGTCATCGCCCTTGACGATGCCGCTCTTAACGTTGGTGATGTTCTTGCCGCCGGCATCTATGCCCTTGCTGTCAATTGTGATGCCGCCAGCCTTGATAGAGCCATCGTTGCCAAGGTTAACATCCTTCTTCAGACCGATGTTGATAGAGTGGCCATCTTCGGACACGGAGGTGGTGATGTTGCTATCTCCATGGATGCCGATGGTACCGCCCAGATTTTGCTTGACGTCCGACTTACCACTGGCATTGGCATTATCCGCCGTCAGCCCGAAACCGCCGCCCTGTGCGGAATTGGTAATACTCCCTTTCATCAGGACCAGCTGTTCTTCGGTGGCAGCCCGCTGGCTGGTGCCGAATCCGGCCACATCCAGGGTGGTATTGGTCAGCCCGGTAAGGCTTTCAATGCCGGTGAGATTCTTGGCCAATTTTATTTCAAAGCCATCGCCAGCAGCATTCTTCACTACACCGATATTCCCATCGGACAGTTTCGTAGTATCAGCACCGCCAGATAG
Organism: Megasphaera jansseni; assembly: GCF_047974155.1. Lineage (NCBI taxonomy): Bacteria > Bacillati > Bacillota > Negativicutes > Veillonellales > Veillonellaceae > Megasphaera > Megasphaera jansseni. Next base: position 130,689 of record NZ_JBHYRR010000002.1, read on the forward strand.
CTTCAACGTGTTGTTCAACGATCGGCTTACCGTATTTTCAATGCCATCTCCAGTGAAAATCAGACCATCATCCAGAGTAGCCACATCGTGTGCCTGGCTGCTCTGGTCCGTATAGGTCAGACGAGTCTGGTCCTGCTGGTCCAGGTTCTTAGCACCCGTATAGACGGACATCGTAGCCTTGGTTCCAGCCGTAGTCCCAGCCAGGTCCAGATAGCCAGCGCCGTTGGCCTGGCGGAGAGCCGCAGACTGATTGTTATTATTGCTTAAGGTAATCCCCGTATCGCCGGTAATGTTCACTTCTTTAGCAGACTTGCCTTTGAACTGCATGCTGCCGTCCACCCCTTCAGTGGTTACATTTCCGCTTTCTTCATCCTTTACTTCGTGGACACCCACTTCCAGGTGATCCTGGAGTTCTACAGAAACATAGTCCTCGCCAAAGTGGTCTTTCTTCACCTTGGTCAGAATATTGGCCTTGCTCCGGTTCCAGTAATCTCCCGAACTATCATCCTTTTCGTTGGTTACAGGAGCATCCCCGAAAATCCGGATGTCACTGCCCAGATTCTGTTCAATAGTGGCATCCACGGCTTCGCCTCTGCCACCGGCAGTAATGGCGAAAGTCCCTTTGCCCAAGACTTTGGTAATGGAATCGTTGACTGCCTTCAGCTGGTCTTCCGTAGCTGCCCGGCCAGAAACATAGGTTCCATTCCAATCCTTATTGGAGAGACCCGTAACATAGTTACCCGTTTCATTCGTCTGGCTAGAATTCATAACCGTCTGATTCCCCATGACTACCGTGCCAGCCGTCACCGTATTGAGACCGGCGAGGTCCTTGGCCAGCTGCAGAGAAAGAACGGTATTGCCGTCAGCATCCTGGCTGGTAGTGACACCGATATTGTTGTTCTTTGTGGAATCGGAAGAATCCACCAGATCAGCCGTCTGGGCACCGCCTTTGATGGTCACTTTCTTGTTCAGCGTGGTATCAATGGCATTTCCATTGTCTCCAGCCAGCTGCAGGCCATCTTCCAGGGTGGCTACCGTATGAGGATGACCATTGCCGCCGTCATAGGCAATACGGGACATAGCCGTTTTCAAGGAAGCATTTCTATCCTGCGCCGTATCAGTATAAGTTGCATTGATGGAAACAGGACTGATGCCACCATCTTTGTTCTGCCCATTAATCTTGAGGGTACCGAGTTCACCAGCAACACCGGGTGTACTTGCTTTGCCCAGCGTCAGGGTATGGGCATCGAGGTCGCGGTCCAGTTGGACAGTCAACGTATTGGTCGTATTATCTGCTACCACCCGGACATTGGCACCGCCATCATAGTCGCGGCCATCGGCACCGGTACCCTGAATGGTCAAGGTATCTCCCAAGTTGGTGTGAACCTTGTTGATCTCTCCATTGTTGCCTTGGAAATACAGACCTGCATTGGTCACATCCGTAGAAATTCCGTTGCTGACGGTTTTCAGGTCAGCGATAGTAGCCGCATGGTTCAACATGGCACTGCCTTCAGCAATATCATTGATATCCATTTGCTTGTTCTGTGCCGCATCATAAAGGCCGCTCTTCACATCCACAATCTGGTTGCCCCCATTGTCCAGGCCAGCCACGGTCAGTTTTACCTGACTGGTTTCAGACCCGTTTTGAGGGGTGATTCCCAGGCCTTTGCCATCGATGACAGTAGTGGAACCAGTGGTATCGTCCTTGAAGGTAGCACTGGTCATATCGGTCAGCGTCTTGCTCAGACCAATGGTGATGGATTTGCCAGTGGTATCCGCTGTGGTAGTCAGATTGCTGTCCGCTACCTTCAGCTGAATGGAGCCTCCCAGGTCCTGTTTCACCACTGTGCCTGCATTGTCGCTGATGCCAAAGCCACCGCCGGTTTCCTTGCCATCCACAATGGACTTGGCCACCTGCTGGAGCTGGTCTTCTGTAGCCGCCCGACCGCTGACGATGCCGTCCTTCGACCATTTGGTGTTGGTCAGGCCCGTAATATAATCCCCAGTAGCAGCATTGGGGCTGGCACCATTGTCAGCAATGGTCTGGGAACCGATTTTGATGCCACTGCCCGTAGTCCCTGTAGTCGGCTCAAAGCTGATGGTCCCCATATTGGTAAGATCCTTGTTCAGCTTGATTGCTAACCCATCATCGCCATTTTTCACCACGCCGATATTTCCATCGGTCAAGTTGCTGGTGGAGGCACCGCCCGTGAAGTTCAGCGTACTATTGAGGGTCGTGCTGACGGTCTTAGACGAGTCCGTCTTGGCGTCATCACCGGCAAACTTCAGGCCATCATCCAACGTAGCGATAGTATGGAGCGTTTTCGCAGCATCCGACTCCGACTGGCCACTCTTGGCCGCCCAGTACTGAAGGCGTGGAGATCCGCTTTCACTGGAATTGAGGAAAGCAGTTCCATCGCTGCCATAGTTCTGAATCAGTGCGGCGAAATTACCGCTGGCGTCTCCCATACGCAGGGAGCCGTCGGCACCATTCATCTTCAGATAAGCTCCGCCCTGGCCGGTAGCCTTTACACTGCCATCCACAGCAGTATCCTTGGAGCCGACAACCAGATTGTCATCCATGAGGATACGGATGTCACCTCGAGCATTAATGGTGGTGGTGATATTGTTGGTATTATAGGTATGCCCATCCTGTTTGTTTCCACCAAAAATGCCGATGGAATCCCCCAACTGAGCCGTATGCGTCAGAGAAGTTGCACCGTCTGCTAGAGCACTGGCCGTAAAGGTCAGACCTTTATCCACATCGGACTTGCTGGCCAGACCAGAAATGGTGATTTCCTTTCCCACCGTATCCGTAGAACTGGCCACGGTAAGCGTCACATCCCCATTAGCGTCCACGGAATATTTCCCGTCAGAACCGGAAGCGGAATTTTCCACCAGATGGTAATCCAGATTGGACAAGCCAGTCAGATCTACATCCACATGGGTACCGTTGTTTTTATTCAGGGTCAGGGTAGCGGTAGTAGAGGTCGTCCCATCGTCAGCCGTAGTTGCTGCGGTAGAAACGCTTCCACTGGTCACATAGTAGTCATGGAGACCGGAGATGTTCACCGTATTTTTGTTCCGTTCCGTCAGAGTCACCTTCATGGAACCAAGGTTGGCCGTATCATCGGTGGCTGTCCCATCCGTCACATAATTGTCATTGGCTACGGTCCCTTCATTCACGTCATTGATGGCGGCTCTCAGCTGGGCTTCCGTGGCAGCCCGATTCTCCACAATATTCGTTGCATCCCAATTGGTATTCTGGAGTCCGGTAATATAGAAACCTGTGCCGCTGTTGGCTCCGCCGCCAGTCTGGCTGCCGAGATAGATGCCGCCTGTATAGGTGCCATTGATATTGGTGCCACCTACCCTGACAGTAGTGAAGTTTACATCCTGTGCGGTGGAAATCTTGATGTCACTGCCGCTGGAAAGGGAAATATTATCTCCTGCCACGAAATTCAGGGTGTTGTCGGAAGGAGTAACGGTCTTGACATCCGTGCTGTTAATCTGGGCTTTCCAGCCGGAGTTGACAGTATTGGATACGGTCAGGAGTTCGTCTTCCGTTGCAGCTCTACCGCTGACATAAGACGGGTTGGCGACGTCCCAATTCGTATTAGTCAGGCCAGTTGCATACGTTCCCGCCTCTGCTTTCTTGGTAGTATCTTTGCCATCTTTATCCTTCAATGTCAGGGTATTTGCTGCAACAGTGCCCAAAGAGAGGCTTCCAATAGAAGCCGTTCCCGTACTGCCATCGAAGGTCACCTGATTGCCCGCTTTGATGACGCCAGTATTGCCATTCAAGGAAATCTGCTTCGCCGCATCATTGCCCAGTGTCACAGTATCGTTCAAGGAAACTTTGTAGTCCACCGTTCCATCTGTGGTATTCGGCTTTCCTACAACCTTCGTATTCTTATCGTCTCCGCTGACTGTCACCATTTTAGCGGCGATTTTCTTCACATCGCCGATATTGGCAGCATTGGTCTCTGTGTCATAAACAGGACTGCCGGATTCATCATCCCCGGATTTGCCGCTGGCAACATTGGTAATCTTCTGATTGCCGCCGCTGATGCCACTGGTAGTCATGCTGGGACCATTGTTGATGGTCAGGCCAGTACTTCCCAAGGTAGAGGCGCCAGTGATCACATTGCCACTATTGCCATCCACTGTAATGGCTTTATCGCCTGTTCCCACAGTCACCTTGTCCGCCGTAAGCTGGGTGTCCATCTTCACGGTGATGATACCGTTATCGTCGATTTCCGTGGTCAGGTTATCCGTCTTATAGGTATGGCCGGACTGGACATCGTTGGCACGGACGGCTACCGTACTGCCCAAAGCACGATTGACTATCTTATAAGCTCCATCCACCTTATTGCTGGCAGAAAAATTCAGACCTTTAGCGATATTTTCCGTATTGGTGGTAATCTGTTTTTTATTGCTGTTTACCACATCAGACACGCTCTTCAGCTGGTCTTCGGTGGCAGCACGGCCGGAGACATAAGTGGTCTGTCCCACGGTCCAGGTAGTATTGTCCAGACCGGTGAGGTAGTCACCACTCTGGGTGGTGTCATTGCCATCGGTTTGGGTGCCCAGCTTGGCCCCGCCGGCCGTAATGGTATCAAGTCCAGTGATGTCTTTGGCCAGCTTCAGGGACAGGGTGGAGCCATTGGCGATGACGCCGATATTATTGCCATCGGCCAAACTCGTTGCACCGCCGGAAACGGTGAGAAGGTTGTCCAAAGCCACACTGCCCGTTCCCGCATCACCAGCCAGTTTCAGCCCATCGCCGAGAGTAGCGACCGTATGAGATACATTGTCACCATCGGTGTAGCTGAGGCGGCCGGTACCATTCGGGCCGGAAAGTTCCGGTGAAGCGGCATAGCCGGCCGTAATCGTAGTGGCCTTTTGGGTATTGCTGCTGTCCGCCCCTACAATCTTGACGGAGCCGGCCTGTCCACCATCAGCCGAAGTTCCTTCCGTACCAGCCGTGACCGAATCAAAAACAGGATTCTTGTCCAAAGCGATGGAAAGGCGGTTGTTTGCCGTATCCGTCAGGACTTTGATGTTCTGCGTGGAGTATTCCGTATCCGCCTTCCGGCCGCTGCCTTGAATCTGGAGCGTGCCGCCCTGATTGAGATGAACCGAGGTCGTCGTGTCATTGCCCTGGAAGTTCATGCCCTTGCTTTCCACAGCCTTGAGCTGGGCCACATTAACGGCATCCGTATCCTGAGAACCGGCCGCCAGATTGGTAATCTGCCGAGTGATTTTAACACCTTCTGCATCAGTTCCCCCCAAGGAGACAGCGCCGGAGGTGGAAACCCAGGTGGATGCGGCAGCTGCATTGGCAGGATTTGTCATATCAGGAGCCAAATAACCAGTATATCCTTTTTCCCGATTGGCTACGGAGTGGGCGCCCAGGGCGATACCACCTTCCACAGAAGCTTTGGCATTCGTACCGAAAGCTGAGGAATTTTCACCTTCCGCACTGGCAGAATAACCATATGCGGCAGAACCCGTCTCTTTTGCAGAAGCCATAAAACCGACAGCAACAGCAGCTCCATTATCAGTAGACGTTGTATCTGTATTCTGCGTTCCTGCTTCCGCTCCTAGACCGACAGCTACCGAATAATTTCCGCTGGCGTTATTCTGAGTGCCCAGGGCAACTGATTCTGTGCCAGAAGCCACAGAATTATAGCCAACAGCCAAGGCCCCCAACCCACTTGCTGTGGAATTGATGCCCATGCTGATGGAAAGCCCGCCACTGGACTTGGTCCCTACCCCAAAAGCCATGGAATTGGCACCTGTGGCACCATCGTTGTAATAGTTAGCCAAGGTATTTTCCGCTACCCTGCCGCTGCTATTCTGGCCGTTAATACTCAGGAAGTGGCGGCCCGCCTGTTCCAGCTGGTCTTCCGTAGCCGCCCGGCCGGTTACGTAGTTTCCCGGCGTCCAGGTACGGTTGGAAAGACCTGTCACAAACAAGCCTTCTGCATTGGCCCTGGCAGATTCCAACTTCAGCGTGCCATCACTCTGGATAACGGGTCGCATATAGTCATAGGTAAAGCTCTGGTAGCCCATTTGGAGAGTGCTCTTGCTGTTGTCATCACTGCCCGTATGGGCAACCGTAACTCCATTGGTATTCACCTGCGTATTTCCCACCGTCAGGGACCCATCAGCAGTGAGATTCACGTCTTTGGACAACTGGACCTTCAATGTGCCGTCAGAGGCGTTGACTCCGATGTTATTGTCCGTTAGCGTACCTGTGGCCCCGCCCAGGATATCCAGTTCTTCACTGAGATTTTTAGTGATGGTTGTAGTGCTATGGTTGTCCCCGCCGAATTTCAGGGCTGTTGTATAGTCCTTGCCGTTGATGGAGAGGCTCTTCAGTTCACTGGATCCGGTGGAAGCCGTGCTGGCCGTCACTTTGGACCCGGTGTTGAAAGTCTGTGACACCTTGGGCTCCATTGGTAGTGTTAGACAGGGTCACGGTGGTATCCTGACCGTTGGTACCGCCTCCTCCGGTGACAGTAATGGCTCCGTCCACTGCCTCAGCCGTCCCATTTCCATTCCGCATGGTGGTAATGGTAGCCGTGGGCGCAGCAGATGTGCCCCCTTTGGCCATATCCACAGATTTGACGTCATTGTGATACAGGGCCATGTCGTTGCTTTTCAGCACATCCAGATCCTTGTTGTAATCCGATACCCGATAGGTCTCCATGGTGGCATTAGGATCAGTGACGGGAGCGGCCCAGTAGCTGTAATATGTTCCGTCTTTCATGGCGGTCATGAGGATTTCGTTATTGGCCCCATAGACAGTGCCCGTATAGACGGAAGAGCCGTCATAACTGGTAAAGACACCGATTTTCCCTCCAATTACGTACAGGTGAGATGGGTCCACTGCCGTACCTTTATAGGTGTACTGATTCAAGGTTCCGTTCCATACCAAATCATTGCCTACTGATACAAATCCCCGTGGGTTGCCATTGGTCCCTGCCGAGGGATTGTACATATCCGCATACCCATCTTTATAGTAGGTATTTCCTTGGGTATGTCCTTTCCAAGAAGGATCATAGATGATGTAGGACCAGTTTCCGGGCACCTGGGTACCACCAGCCTGGCTCAAGCCTTCAAAGGCACTGGCGGAGACTTGATTCAGGGATTCGCCCACATTGGTGGAAATGCCGGTGGAAGAAACAGAGGAAGTGGTATTGGTCAGGATGTCCGCCGGCTGACTTCCGCTGCTCGTATAGGCCACATCATATTTTTTATCCGATTGGGATAAGGGAGTGTATTTTTGAGCTTCCTGTTCAGTCAAGGTATAGCCGTCCCGGACCCAGTACTTGGTTTTTCCATCGGAAAGAGTCACTTTGCGATAGGTGGCTCCATTAAACGTATTCGTATTCTGCCCATTATCATTGGTGCCACTCACTACCAAGAATGCTACATACTGGTTCTGGGTGGTAGCAGCAGCAGTAGGCTGCCCGGCTGCTACTGCCGACTGGATACCCGATACACCTAAAGATAACGCCCCCGTACAGATAGCCATAACCGCCAGGCGGGAAGCTTTTGTCAAATGCGTCGATTTTTCCTTTCCGGCTCGTTTAGTCAATTCAGAAACGACGACATAGCAATGACGTGCACGATTCCAAATAACTTTATATACCTTATTCATAGTACCTCCTAAAATCATCATTTACTTTTAATCTTGATAATTTTAATCTTATAAATTATTACAATTATATTAATTTGTAGTAATGAAATTATACTTAGTATGTATATATGATGTCAATAGTAATAAATCCAACTGAGAACCGCCATATTTCAGTAAAGAAATAGTTATACAAACGTCACCTGAGCCGCCGCTCATTGAATTTATTGCTCTTTTAAAAAGAAAGTTATCAAGCTAAATTATCTTTAATTTAGCTTGATAACAGCTTACAATATGGTAAGTTCCTCTATGAAAATGATAGCAAAATCGTAAAACAAAATGAGTGTTATCCATATTACCATTATAATTTTACATTTTAACAATTTGAACAACAATGAGAATGATGACAAAAAAGGGGCTGTCGCACGAAGGTTTTTGCCATCATGCGAGGCCCCTTCAACTTAAAAGTTTTTCGTTCGTAGTTC